>CAZLRL010000014.1:0-16539 GCA_964561645.1 uncultured Desulfobacterales bacterium | reverse complement strand
AGAGATTCTTCGGTCGCCTGGCGGCTGCCTCAGAATGACAAAAAGACCCGGCCTCGTACCTGGTGCACAAGTGAACCGCGTGCGCCTATAAAAATAACGTTAGTAGGAGCCGATCCAGGTATCGGCCCCAATTAACGGGCGGACACACGGGTCCGTCCCTGCGAATGCTTCATTTCCAAGAAATTTTGGTATTATTTCC
Organism: uncultured Desulfobacterales bacterium; assembly: GCA_964561645.1. Taxonomy (GTDB): domain Bacteria; phylum Desulfobacterota; class Desulfobaccia; order Desulfobaccales; family 0-14-0-80-60-11; genus JBGSLA01. The sequence goes on along the minus strand of CAZLRL010000014.1, from coordinate 16,340 downwards.
TACCCTTATCCAAGGGAAACGTCAGCAGCCCGCCGAAGTAGCTGATAATGGTGACCAAAACCGGCAGGCTCAGGACCGGCGCCAAATAGACCAGGCTGGCCCCGCGCCGGGTTGCCAGGATGGACGGGTCCAGCCCGCGCCACACAAAGGCCGCGCCGCCGAAAACCAGCAGCAGCCAGGAATAGCGGCGTTCAATGGCAAAAGCCCGGTCGGGTTCCCGGGGATAGTTAAGCCGGCGGCTGAGTTCGCCGCTGACCATGGCCGGGGGCATGGTGAGGATTGCGGCTCCCAGGCAATGGAACGCGGTGGTGTCAAAGGAGCTTACCCCGGTCCAGAGGTACACCAGGCTGAAGAACGCCGCGGCATAGGTGAAGACAATGGGGAAGTGGACGATAAAGGGGTGGGGATGCCTTTTGAGGCAGGGATATTTTAGAAACAGTCGCCGGAGGGGTTTGGGTAAATCGACCTCCGAAGGAATGAAAGCCCCGGCTTCCCTGCCCTGGGGCCGGGGTCTGGTCCCGGCCCCGGTGTCGCTACGGGAGAGCTCACCCGGATGTTCTGCTTGATCAGACCCGGCCATGCCATCCAAGGGTGTTTTTCGTAACTGAAGTTCTCAAGAATGCTCTCATATTTCTTCCGGATGAGATTGGGCGTACATGAACTGTTTGAAATCCTCCCGGGTGAAGGAGCGCAGTTCATAAAAAACCACCCGGTTAAGGTATTCTTCCAGACCCAACTTTCCTTCCTCATAGGTGTCAAAAGTGAGATGGTGGCGTTCGTCCATTTCATCATAATTCAGGCCGAATTTTTCCGCGGCCTGACGGCGGGAATGGCGGTCCCAGCCGTTGGTGAGCAAGACTCCGCCGATATCCAAGAACAAGTGGGTTATTTGCGAAGCCATAGATGTTTCCTTTCCTGACGGCACCGGTCTTAAAAACACCCGATCCGGGCAGCCTTTGAGCCCTCCGGAGAATCCTTGCGCTAGAAGCGGTTGCAAAACTCATATTTTGGTTTTTTTGTCATTCTGAGGGAGCGCAACGACCGAAGAATCTATTCTTTTCAATAAGTTCTAGATCCTTCACTTTGTTCAGGATGACAATAAATCAGGTTTTGCAATAGCTCTAGAGTTCACCCGGATGAGGGCGCGGGTCTACGTCCTTTCGGCAATTTCCCAGCCCAGTTTCCGGTCTCCAGCGGCTAGGAGGTCACGTGCCGGCGCTTCTTGTCCAGGGCATTGAGCAGGCTGTCAAAGGGTTTGTTGAATTTCTCGATGCCCTCTTCCACGAGCTGCTGGGTCACCTGTTTGAGGTCGATGCCCAGCTCCGGCAGGCGCTGGAGAACGGCAGCCGCCTCGTCCACTCCTTCCTCCAGCCGCGGCGCGGGGTTGCCGTGGTCCCGGTAGGCCTCCAGGGTCTCCATGGGCATGGTGTTGACCGTGTTGGGGCCGATGAGGGCCTCCACGTACTTGATGTCGGGATAGTCGGGGTTTTTGGTGCTGGTGCTGGCCCACAGCACCCTCTGGGGCCGGGCTCCCTTGTCGGCCAGGGCCTTGAAACGCTCCTGGCCAAAGATGCGCTTGTAGTGGTGATAGGCCATCTTGGCGCTGGCGATGGCCACCTGCCCGCGGAGATTCTTGGCTGCGGTGGCCTGGTCGCCGCCGCCCGCCATCATCTTCTCCAGGATGGGGTCCACCAGCATGTCGATGCGGCTCAAAAAGAAACTGGCCACCGAGGCCACCCGGGCGATGGGTTCCCCGTTTTTGGCCCGTTTTTCCAGGCCGGCGATATAGGCCTCGGCCACCTCCTCATAGCGGGGCAGGCCAAAAAGCAGGGTGACGTTGACATTGATGCCTTCGCTCAAAAGCTGTTGAATCGCGGGCAGACCCTCTTTGGTGGCCGGGACTTGATGAAAATGTTCGGGCGGCCTGCGGTTTTCCAGAGCCGTCGGGCCTCGGCGATGGTGCCGTCCGTGTCCCGGGCCAGGTGGGGATTGACCTCCAGGCTGACATAGCCGTCTTGGCCGTCCACCTTCTCATACAGGGGATAAAAGACGTCCGCGGCCCATTGGATGTCCTCTACCGTAATGTTCTGGTATATCTCCTCCACGCTTTTGTTCTGGTTGGCCAAGGCCCGGATGGCCTCGTCATAATCGTCGCTGCCCTCTATGGCCTTGTCGAAGATGGCCGGATTGGAGGTCACGCCTTTCAGGCCGTCCTGGTCGATAAGCCGCTGCAGCTCTCCGGAAGTGATCAGGTGCCGCCGGATAAAATCCAGCCAGGGGCTCTGGCCGAAGTCTTCGAGTTTCTGCAAGGGATTTTTGCTCATGGCGTGCTCCTTTTCAGCCGAGGTCTTTCACCCGGGCCACGATAGCCCGCTGGGAGATGTCCTCGTAATCCAATAGTTCCTGGGGCTTGCCGCTCTGGGGTTTTTTGCGCACCGCCAGGGAATAAACCGGCGTGGGCGTCGCGGCCAGAGCGCTTGTGACCGCTTCGCCGAGGCCGCCTTCGGCATAGTGGTCTTCCACGGTGATAACGGCCCTGGTTTCCCGGGCCGCGTCCTTCAGCGCGGCTTCATCCACAGGTTTGACGCTGTACAGGTCAATGACCCGGATATTCACCCCGTTTTCCTTTAATTCATCATAGGCTTTGAGGGCTTCGAACACGGTGATGCCGGCCGTGACCACGGTGGCCACATCCTGGGCGCTCTGCCGGAGCACCTTGCAGCCGCCGATGGGGAAGGCCTCCTCCGGGCCATAGAGGATGGGGGTTCCCGCCCGGGTGGTGCGGATATAGACGATGCCCTGGTGCTGAGCGGCCTCCTGCACCAGGCGCTCGGCGGAGTAGGCGTCGCAGGGATAAAGGACCACGCTGTCCAGCACCGTGCGCATCATGGCCAGATCTTCCAGGCCCATCTGGGAGGGGCCGTCCTGGCCGATGGACACCCCGGCGTGGGAGCCCACGAACTTGAGATTGGGGTCCGAATACCGGCTCATGCGGATCTGGTCAAAGGCCCGGGTCAAAAAGGCCGCGAAGGTGGAGACAAAGGGAATCTGGCCGCGCTGGGCCAAACCCAGGGCCGCGCCCACCATGTTCTGCTCCGCGATGTACATTTCAAAAAAGCGCTGGGGATACGCTTCCTTGAAATATTCCGCCATGGTGGAGTTGCTGACTTCGCCGTCCAGGCTGACGATGGCGGGAAATTTGGGGTACAGCCTTTTCAAAGCATTGCCGTAAGCGGTGCGGGTGGGTACGGGCTTGTCCGCCGGATAATGGGGCTCATCCACCGGACCGGGTTGGATCCTTTCGGGCTGCAGGTCCCGGGGCGGAGCGAGCCGGCCCCGCACCGACAGGTCGATGTCCCCCAGCTCCTGGACCGCGGCCTCGAAATCGTCTGGTTTCAAGGCCTTGCCGTGCCAGCCGTTTTTGTTTTCCACCTTGGAGACGCCTTTGCCCTTGATGGTTTTGGCGATGATCATGGTGGGCTTATCTGCCACCCGGCCCGCTTTTTTGTAGGCCTCCAGAACTTCCGGAAAGGAATGGCCGTCGATGAGGATGGTTTCCCAGCCGAAGGCCCGGATGCGGCGGTCGTAGACCTCCAGGTTCCAGCCGTACATGGTTTCGCCCCGTTGGCCCAGGCGGTTCACGTCCAGGACGCCGATGAGGTTGTCCAGCTTGTAGTGCGCGGCGATTTCCATGGCCTCCCACTGGGAGCCTTCGGCCATTTCGCTGTCGCCCAGGAGAATGTAGGTGACATACGGCAGCTTATCCAGGTACTTGGCGTTCAAGGCCTCGCCTACGCCGATGGACAGGCCCTGCCCCAGGGAGCCGGTGGCGGCTTCCACATACTTGTAGGCTACCGTGGGATGGCCCTCCAGGGGGCTGCCCATTTTGCGGTAGTTGTTGTCGTAGCGCTCGCCGTCCAGCGCCCCGGCCGCCACCCACAGGGCATAGAACAGGGGCGCGGCGTGGCCCTTGGAGAAAATCAGGCGGTCGTTGTTGGGGTGGTCGGGGTTGTCCGGGTCATAGCGAAAAAATCCCCCGAAAAAGAGGCCGGCCATTAATTCCGTGGCGGAGAGCGACGAGGTGGGATGGCCCGACCCCGCGTGGGTGGTGGCGGCCAGAATATGGTAGCGCATCATCCGGGCAATTTTTTGTAAATGTTCCAGGTCCGCTTGGGGCTGCATGGGTTCCTCCTTGTCCATGGTCTGCAGGTAATTTTGTCTTCTTAGTGATGATTCATGGTGGGCAGTGCCCACCCTACGATAACTAGTCGTCTTCCAAAGGAAAGCTCAGGGTGGAGCCAAACCAGCCGATGGCGATGACCAGGGGGGTCAGGGCCAGGATGAGCGCCACGTAAACCAACCTGGACGGCCCCCAAACAGTCAGGATATCGGGATTGACATAGCGCCAGATCAGCGCGGTCAGGCCCACCAGAAACAGCAGGGGCGAGAGCACCATCTTCATGGTCACCTGCCGGAGCCACTCGGCCTCGTAATTGATCCACCAGGTAAACAGCCCCGTGGCTATGGCCACCGGAGTGAACAGCACCCCGCCCCAGAGGCAATGCCAGGCCGTGGTTTCAAAAGAGGCCCACCCGGTCAACAGATACAAGAGGGAAAAACCGGTGGCGGCGATCATAAACACGGTGGGGAAATGGACCACCATGGGGTGGGGGTGCCGCTTCAGGAGGGGCACATAATGGAACAGACGCAACAAAAATGGGGGAATGTCCTCCCGTTCTTTTTCTTCCGCCCGGACCACGCCCACCTGGGGGAAGCGCTCCAGGACCTCGGGTCCGTGGGGGGCGGCGTCGATCTCGGGGGTCAGGTCGTGTCCCGCCTGATGGGTGCCCATGTGGCGGCCGTGCTGCCAGTGCCGGCTGGCGCTGACGTCAATGACCCGGCCCTCAAAGGCGATATACGCGGGTTTGCCTGCGGTGCCGTGGAACTCCTGCAGTTCCTGGGGGCTGAATTCCTTTAGCTGGTCGGCCACAAGTAAAACACCTTAGATAGGTTCAAGGTTCAAGGTTCACAGTCTAGAAGCAGTCAGCAGTTAGCAGTCAGCAGTTAGTTTTGAGTTTCGAGAGAGCTTTAAGCTTTAAGCAACGCGTAGGGTGGGCTCTGCCCACCGAAAAAATGGTCTGTTAGCGAGACCGCTTCTTTAGTTTTCCCCGTTCAGCAGCAGCATAGGTTTAAGAAGTCGCACCCGACTCTGAGGCTCCGGCAAGAACAGGAAAATTTCGGTGGGGCGGGCCTCCGTGCCCGCCGGGACCTTGGGCGGCCAGGGACGGCCGCCCCACCGGAATTTGGCCCTAAAGAAATTTTTTGTAACCAGCCCATGAGCCTTCGACTTCCTCAAAACTATGAATAAGCCAGCGCTAGTCAGCAATTAACGGCGCGTAAGACGCGCCCTACAACTTGACCCTTGAACTTTCCTCTCTGATTGATTCGTCGACACCATCCTTCAAAGAAGCACTGGTTTCTCAGCCCAGCAGGGCGGCCAGGGTTATCAGCAGCAGGGTCAAGGGAAAGTAGCTGGCCCTGTTGAACAGCACCGTGGCCTGGGGGCGCTCCCGGGTCCGGTACAGGCGGGCCGCGGGCAGGATCAGCAAATATGCGCCCGCGGCCAGCGCCAGGGCCAAAAGCCCCCAGGAATAGCGCAGCGGCGAGACCGCCAGCAGCGGAAACAGCAGCATCAGGCTGAGGCCCAGGGAAGCCAGGACAAGGCGGCCGGAGATTTCCAGGCCGTAATGCACCGGCACGGTTTTGGCGTCCCAGCGCCGGTCCTCCTCCAGGTCGTGCCAGTCCGCGGGTATGTTCTGGCCGCCGATTTCCCAGAAGAAAATGAAACCAAAGAGGAGCACCAGGAACAGGGGGGAAGGGCGGGGATCGACCGCAAAAACCGCGGCCAGACCGCCCAGGGTTTTGACCACCCCGCTCACCACAATGCGCCAGTGGCTCTTCTGCAACATGAAACAATAAACCGCTTCCAGGACACAGCCGAGGATAAAGATCAGGGCGCAGACGGGGTTGAGCAGGTAAGCCCCCAACAGGGCCACCGCGGCCCAAACCAGGGCCCAGGCCAGACCCTCTTTGAAGCTCAAGAGCCCGTGGGCCATGGGGTGGCGCACCAGGACCGCATCCAGATAGCCCGTGGCGGCGGGGCCGCCCTCCCTGAGCTTGGCCTGGTCCCGGCGGTAATCCACCACGTCGTTTAGGGCGTACACCGCGGTATAACCGGCAAACACGGTGACCAGACCCAGAACCGTGACTCCCAGGGGAGGGAAGGCTCCCAGGCAGAGGAGGGCCGCCAGCCCCGGGGTGCCCAGGTCCAACAGGCCGTGGGGCGTGCGGGAGAGGGCCAGGAAAAGCTTGAGCTTGGGCAGCAGGGGCTTTGCGGCCAGGGGCAGCCCGTCCACCAGATTCTCTTTTTCGGCCGGAAAACTCATGGAGACTTACCATAGCCGGATTCGGCCCGCCCGGAAAAAACCCTGTACTGGTAGATGTTGTACAGGATCATCACCGGCAGGATGGGCACGATCACCGCGAGCATCATTTTCAAGGTCAAGGGGGGCGAGGCGGCGTCGTACACCGTCACCTGGGGCGGCAGGATAACAGGGAACAGGCTGCCCGCCAGAGACACGAAGGCAAACACAAACACCAGCACGGCCAGAATAAAGGGAGCCGCCGGGCTGGTTCCGGCGCGCAGCGTGTTCAGCAGCGCCAAAAAGAGCAGCAGGGCGACCAGAAAGGGCAGGGAGGTGAGCAACAGGCCGGGCCAGGAGAACCATTGCTCCAGGAACCGCGGGGTTATGTACAGCGACCAGATAACCGCACCCAGGGCCAGGAATAAGGCCAGGAAGGTGGCCGCCGCCCCCTGGTTGCGAAAATAGCCGTGCATTCCCGGGTCGGTTTTCAGGACCAGGTAGGTGGTGCCCAACTGCACGTAGCCGCAGGCCAACCCCACCGACACCAGGAGGGTGAAAGGATTGACCCAGCTCCAGACGCCGCCGGCATAATCGCCGCCCGCCAGGGGGAAGCCGGTCAGGACGCCGCCCAGGATAAAACCCTGGGCCAGGGCCGCCAGCAGGCTGCCGCCGCCAAAGGCCGCATTCCAGACCACTTTGTTATGGGCTTCTTCCCGAAATTCAAAGGACACGCCCCGAAAGATCAACCCCAGCAACAGGAGGCCGAAGGGAATGTACAGAGCCGACAGCACCACCCCGTACACCAGGGGGAAAGCGCCGAACAACAGTCCGCCCAGAACCACCAGCCAGGTCTGGTTGGCGTGCCAGGTATACCCCAGGGCCCCAAGAATGGACTCCCGGTGCCCTTCATCCCGGGTCCAGAGAAAAAGCATCCCGGCCCCCAGGTCGAAGCCGTCCAGGACCACATAAATGATAAGTATGAGGCCGATGAACCAGAACCAGACAGCCGCCAGCAGGGCAGGGCTCAGGTTCATGGTTCACCCCCTGGCCCGGAAGCGAGCGCCGGCGGGCGCTCTTCCAGGTCGGGCCCGCGCTTTAAGATGCGCCAGGCAAAGAGGAGGAAGGCCAGGAACAAAATGGTGTAGAGGATCAAATAGCCTGCGAGGGAGGTGGCCACCGCGCTGGCCGGCAATTTCGAGGCGCCGTTTTGGGTGCGCATCAAGCCGTAGATGATCCAGGGCTGGCGGCCCACCTCCCGGGTGATCCAGCCCATTTCCACAGCCAGGTAGCCCAGGGGCGCGAACGCGATCCAGGCATAGAGGAGCCATTTCTGTCGGGGCAGCAGCTCCGGGGTCAAGCGTTTCTTATACCAGAGCCACAAGGTCCAGAGCATGACCGCGACCATGGCAAAGCCGATGCCGATCATGACGCGGAAGGAATAGAAGGGCAGCAGGATGGGCGGCTGATCCTCCCGGGGAAAGTCGCGCAAGCCCTTGATCCGGCCGGTGAAGGAGTGGGTGATCAAGAGGCTCAACCCGTCGGGGATTTCCAGGAAGGTCCAGGCGTTTTTCTGGTTTTCGGGATCGGGCCAGGCCAGCATTCTCCAGGGCGCGCCCTCACCCGGGGGATTGGTCTGCCAGTGGGACTCCATGGCTCCCAGCTTGGCGGGCTGATATTCGGCCACCGCGCGGCCGGAAGCGTCCCCCAAATAGACCTGTAAAGGGGTGATGATCACCGCGGCCAGCAGGGCCAGCTTGAAGGATTTGAGGAAAAAATCCACCTGCTGCCGCCGCAAAATGTACCAGGCGCTGATGCCGCCCACCACGAACAGGGTGGTCTCCAGGCAGGCCACCCACATGTGGCTGAAACCATAGGGCATATCCGGGTTGAAAATACCCTGCCAGTAGCTCTCGATGACATAGCGGCCGTTCACCCAGGAGCCGCCTGCGGGGGTTTGCATCCAGGAATTGGCCACCATGATCCAAAACGCGGACAGGGAGGCGCCCAAGGCCACCATGCAGGTGGAAAACAGATGCATCCGGGGCGAAATCCGGTTCCAGCCGAAGACCATGATCCCCAGAAAACCGGCTTCCAGCATAAAGGCCAGGGCTCCTTCAAAGCCCAGGATGGTGCCGAAAAAGCCGTGGGTGGCGGTGGAAAAGCGGCTCCAGTTGGTGCCGAACTGAAATTCCAGGGGCAGGCCGCTCACCACCCCCACCGCGAAATTCAACAAAAACAACTTGGTCCAGAACCGGGTTTGCCGGTAATAAGCCGGGTCCCCGGTTTTGAGCCACAGGCTTTCGGTCACCACCAGAAAGATGCTCAGGCCGATGGACAGAAGCGGCCAGTTGATATGGAACATGGTAGTGAACGCGAACTGCAGCCGGGAGAGCATGACGGGGTTATAAAAAAAATCCAGCACAACAAACCACCGATCTAATGGAACTGGGCAAATTGTCTTTTACGGTTCCGGTTCGGCCACCACCCGGCAAATGGCCGCGTCTTCCCAACAGCGCAGGAAAGTGGGCATGATCCAGCTGCGGCCGTCCTGGGCAATGAGGATTTCCGCGGTTTCCGGGCCCCACATGCCCGCCTGGTAATTGGGAAAATCCATGGGCTGTATATCCTGCCACGCGGTCAGTATGGGGGTGATGACCACCCAGGCGGCTTCGGCCTGGTCGGCCCGCATGAACAGGGTGGCGTCCCCGCGCATGATATCCAGGAGCAGCGTCTCATATGCTTCGGGTGCCTGAACCCGGAAGGCTTCCCGATAATAAAACTGCATAACCACCGGGGAAAGGCGCATTTCCGGACCGGGATATTTGGCTTCGAACCGGATAAGAATCCCTTCTTCGGGCTGGATGGCGATTAACAGACGGTTGGGGCGCCAGTCCAGCACCGCGCTGGCAGGGAAGGGCTGATGCGGCACCGGGCGGAATTGGATGGAGACCTCGGAAATTTTGGCGGGCAGGCGTTTGCCGGTGCGCAGATAAAAAGGCACATCCTGCCAGCGCCAGTTGTCCACGAAGAGCTTGACCGCGGCAAAGGTTTCAGTAGTGGACTCCGAGGAGACATCGGGTTCGGAACGGTAGCCTTCGACGTGTTCCCCTTCGACCCAGCCGCCGCCGTATTGGCCGCGCACCGCATATTGATTGACCTGCTCGGGCAGGATGTTCCTGATGGCCCGGAGCACATCCACTTTTTTATTGCGCACCTCGTCGTCGTGGAAGGAGATGGGGGCTTCCATGGCCACCAGGCAGAGGATCTGCAGGAGATGGTTCTGGATCATGTCCCGCAGCGCGCCCGCCTGGTCGTAATAATGCCCCCGATGTTCCACGCCCACCTGTTCCGCCACGGTGATCTGCACATGGTCGATGTAGCGCCGGTTCCAGATAGGCTCAAACAGGGCGTTGGCGAAGCGGAAGGCCAGAATATTCTGCACCGTCTCCTTACCGAGGTAATGGTCGATGCGAAAAATCTGATCCTCGTTAAAGACCTCTCCCAGGAGGCGGTTGAGCTGGCGGGCTGACTTCAGATCGTGGCCGAAGGGCTTTTCCACCACGATGCGGGCCCTCTGGCGGTCCTGGTTCAGCTTGGCCTGGGCCAATCCCTGGACCACCGGCTCGATCATGCGGGGCGGCAGGGCCAGATAAAAGATGCGATTGGCCTGGCCATCCCACTGCTCATCAAAATCGTCCAGCTTCTGGGCCAGTTCATCGTAGGATTTTGACTCATTCAATTCCGCGGGCAGGAAAGAAAACCGGTCGCTAAATTGCTCCCAGGGCTCCTTTTCGGCTTGACCCCGCCGGGAGAATTGATCCACGCCCTTTTTCAGGTGTTTCTTGAAATCCTTATCACTTTGATGTTTGTGGCCCATCCCCATAATGGCAAACTGCTCCGGCAGGCGGTCCTCCAAAAACAGGTTATAGAGGGCGGGGACCAGCTTGCGCCAGGTGAGGTCGCCGGCAAAACCGAAGATGACAAACACGGACGTATCAGGGCGGGCATGAGGACTCATGATCTATCCTTCGGGCAACCAGCCGGGAAATTCATCAGAAGGGCCCCGAGGCGCGGCTAAGAATACATCTCCCTCCGGTCCCGGTGTTGCTGCCAGGTTCCTTATCATTAAACTAAACAGGCGAAACGAGATTGCAAGTCAGGGCAGCTACTTCTTTTCCATGGCCGCCAGGGCCACGGCCGACGGCCATGAGAGACAGGTGGGTCAAACCCTGGGGGAAATTACCTAACATTTCTCTGTGGTTAGGATCGAATTCCTCGGAAAACAGCTCCAGATCATTGCCGGTCGCCAGGGCCTTTTGAAAAACTTCCCGGGCCTCCTCCAGTTTGCCCTGGCGGGGCCTGGCACTATTAGGGATGAGCTGGAGAACTCAAGGCCTTGCTTGACAACCTCAGGTCCGCAACTTACCTCTATAATTAACTTTCCCGATCGTTCGTAATCTTTCTTCAGTTTTGGACGTTTTCTTCAATTTTCTGGAAAAGTCATATGAACTTCTCTGCCGATTTGCCGGGCTTATCCCCCTTTGAACCCGGAATGTTCAGTCTGGTGGTCTACACCGTCATGGTGTTCGGCCTGATGACCGTCATCCTGGTGCTCACGGCCTGGCTGGGCGAAAAGCGGAAGTCCCCCGAAAAACTGCGGCCCTATGAATGCGGCATCATCCCCACCGGTCTGGCGCGGCTGCGCTACCCGGTGCCCTTTTATCTGGTAGCCACCTTTTTCCTTATATTTGATGTCGAGGCCGCGTTCATCTTTACCTGGGCCATTGCCTTTCGCCCCCTGGGTTGGATCGGCTGGCTGCACATGTCGTTTTTCATCATTGTCTTGCTGCTCAGCCTTTTTTATCTGTGGAAAAAAGGAGGACTGGATTGGGGCCCCGTGACCAGAATCGCACCGCCTCGGAAGACAATTTCCTTCTGAGCAAACTGGACCTGCTGATCAACTGGTCCCGCCAGTACAGCCTCTGGCCGCTGTTTTTCGGCCTGTCCTGCTGCTTTATCGAAGAGGCCGCGATGCTCACCGCCCGCTATGACCTGGCCCGGTTCGGGGCCGAGGTCATGCGGGGCTCGCCCCGTCAGGCGGATCTGCTGGTTGTTTCCGGAACGGTATTTAAAAAAATTGCCCCGGTGGTGCTGCGCCTGTATGAACAGATGGCCGAACCCAAGTGGGTCATTTCCATGGGTTCCTGCTCCAACTGCGGCGGCATGTACGACGTCTACAGCGTGGTCCAGGGAGTGGACCAGATCATCCCGGTAGATGTCTATGTGCCGGGCTGCCCGCCCCGGCCTGAAGCACTGCTCCAGGGCCTGATTTTGATTCAGGAAAAAATCAAGCACGAACGCCCGACCCGGCCCGTCCTGCACCTCGACGGCGGCACCCAGGGTTCGGTGCAGCCGGTCCTGGTGGACGGGGTCACCAAGGATCGGGACGCCCGCGGTCCGGGCTTTGACGGCACACCCTTGCGGGGCACCGCGGTGACGCCCCCCGGTTTTTGGGGCAGCCGCTCTGAAGTCATGTGGACGCCGCCGCCCCGGCGCATCGAGCTCACCGAGCCCGAGCAGGACCTGGCCCGGGACCTGGCGTCCCGGTTCGGGGACGCGGTCCGGCAGGAAACCCCGACTTCGGATATGCCCGCGTTCAAGGTGGACGGGGCCAGGCTCAAGGAGGTGCTGGGCTTTTTAAAGACCGCAGCCCGCCCCAAGTTCCGCCGGCTGGAAGACCTGACCGCCCTGGATGAATCCGCCCGGCAATACCCGGACAATTATCCCGATTTCACCCTGGTTTATCACCTGTTCTCCTATGACGAGGCCCGCCGGCTGCGCCTGAAGGTGGACCTGCAGGGCACCGAACCGGAAGCCGAGACCGTCACGGACCTGTGGCCCGCGGCCAATTGGTATGAGCGGGAAGTATTCGACATGTTCGGCATTCGGTTCCGGGGGCACCCCGATCTGCGCCGCATCCTCATGCCCGATGATTGGGAAGGGCATCCCCTGCGGAAAAGCTATCCGGACCGGGCCACGGCCATGGCCCCCTACACCCGGGAAGACGCCCGCCGGCAGCAACCCCGGGATGCGGGCCTTTATCTCCGCACACCTGAGGGCGGCGAGGAGCTCATCCTGAACGTCGGGCCCCACCATTTCAGCACCCACGGCCTCATGCGCTTCGTGGTTTCCTTGCGGGGCGAAGAAGTCACCGATATCGACATGGACATCGGCTACCACCACCGGGCGGCGGAGAAAATCGGCGAGCGCCAGACCTGGCACCAGTTCATTCCCTATACCGACCGGGTGGACTACCTGAGCGGCGTGGCCAACAACCTGTCCTACCTGACCGCGGTGGAGACCCTGGCCGACATCCAGGTGCCGGAGCGGGCCCGGTGCATCCGGGTGATGCTCAGCGAATTTTTCCGCCTCAGCAACCACCTGGTCGCCTTCGCCACTTTCGCCCATGATCTCGGGGCCATGACCCCCAATTTTTACACCTTTCGCGAACGGGAAATGATCATGGACATCGTGGAGCTGATCACCGGCGGGCGCCTGCATCCTTCCTGGTTCCGCCTGGGGGGCGTGGCCCTGGACCTGCCGGAGGGCTGGAAGGAGCCGGTGGATAATTTCATCAAGATTTTTCCGGCCAAGATCGACGAATACGAGTCCTTGATTACCGATAATCCCATCTTCCAGGCCCGCACCCGGGAGATCGGCTACCTGTCCCTGGACGACGCCCTGGATTGGGGCGTCACCGGTCCGATGCTCCGGGCCAGCGGTCTGGAGTGGGATCTCAGAAAAAAGCTGCCCTACTCGGGCTACGAAGACTACGATTTTGACGTGCCCTCCTTCCCCGGGGGCGACTGCTACGCCCGCTACCGGGTGCGGGTGGAAGAGATGCGCCAGAGCCTGCGCATCATCGAGCAGGCCGCCCACCGCATGCCGGGGGGACGCTACCTGAGCGAGGATTATCGCTATGCCATTCCCCAAAAAGGGGAAACATTACAGGATATCGAAACCCTTATTCACCATTTTATTAACGCCACCCGGGGACCCAAAATTCCTCGGGGGGAGGCCTATCACGCCACGGAGGTGCCCCGGGGCGAGCAGGGCTACTATGTGGTCAGCGACGGCCTGAATATGGCCTACCGCATGCGCATCCGGGCGCCGGATTTTGCCAATGTGCAGGCCATACCCCTGATGGCCAAGGGCTGGCTGCTCGCCGACCTGGTCGCCATCATCGGGTCCGTGGATTACATCCTGCCGGATACGGATCGTTAGCGAGTTTGCCCATGTCGGATTTGCCGCCCGCACTGCAACAGGAATTGGAACAGGAAATCGCCGGCTCCGAGCACCCCAGAGAGCAGGTCATCAACGTCATGTACGCCCTGCAGAAGCATTACGGTTACTTCACCGACGAGGCCGTGCACCAGGCCGCGGCCCTGCTGGGCCTGACCCCCCTGGAAATCGAAGAGCTGGCCACTTTTTATGATTTCATTTACCGGGAGCCCGTGGGCAAGTTCGTCATTCACGTCTGTGACGGCGTGGTCTGCTGGATGTTCCACGAAGGCTCGGTCTTTGACTATCTGTGCCAGAAATTGGACGTCTGTGAGGGTGAGATCACCGCGGACGGCATGTTTACGGTGCTCCCCACCGCGTGCCTCGGTTATTGCGACCACGCGCCGGCCATGCTGATTAACGGCGAATTTTACGGCCCGCTCACGCCCGACAAGGTGGACGAAATTTTGGAAAAATTGCGCACCGAACACTGCGAACCCGTTATCTGTCGGTGAACTTATGGCAGAGCAAGTACTGTTACTAAACCGCCGGCCGGACCGCCCCCTGACCTTTGACGAGTATCGTCAGGATGGCGGGTATGAGGCCCTGAAAAAAGCCCTCCAGCGTAAGCCGGAGGAATTGCGGCAAACCGTGCTGGATGCGGGCCTCCGGGGCCGGGGCGGGGCCGGGTTCCCCACCGGCAAAAAGTGGAGTTTTATCGGCAAAGGCCATCCCCGCTACCTGGTCCCCAACACCGACGAGATGGAACCGGGCACCTTCAAGGACCGGGTGCTGGTCAATGTCAACCCACACCTGGTCCTGGAAGGCATTATTCTGGCCGCGTATGCCGTGTCCGCCAGCAAGGGCATTTTTTTCATCCGCCCTTCCTATGAAATGGACGCCGAACTCATCGAGCAGGAGCTCCAGGTGGCCCGGGAAGCCGGTTTCCTGGGGGAGAATATCGCGGGCAGCGATTTCTCCTTCGACCTGTTCGTGCACCGCAGCGCCGGGCGCTACATTTGCGGCGAAGCTTCGGCCCAGGTGAACGCCATCATGGGGAAGCGGGCCCACCCCAACAAGGAAGTCCACATGACCGACGAGGGCCTGTGGGGCAAACCCACCATCGTCAACAACGTGGAGACCCTGTCCAACATACCCCACATCTTGAAAAACGGCCCCGACTGGTTCAAGGGGCTGGCCCGGTCCGAGGGGGGCGCGGGCACCAAGCTTTATTGTCTGTCCGGTAAGGTGGCGCGCCCGGGGTGCTACGAGCTGCCCATCGGCACGCCCTTCAGCGAAATCCTGGCCGAAGCCGGAGGCATGTCCAACGGCAGCGAACTCAAGGCTTTCCTGCCGGGGGGTGCGTCCACTGCTTTTATGCCTAAGAAATTTTATGACGTGCAGATGGATTTCGACCCCCTGGCCCAGACCGGCAACCGCTTGGGAACGGGCGCCATCATCGTCTTTGACCGGAACACCTGCCTGGTGGCGGCCGCGCTCAACCTGATCGAATACTTTGCCCGGGAATCCTGCGGTTTTTGTACTCCCTGCCGGGAAGGGCTGACCTTCATCCGGGACCTGCTGTGGCGCATCGAGGTCGGGGAGGGGGAGGAAAAATACATCCGCATACTCAGAGAAATGTCCGATTTCCAGTCCCATTCCTATTGTGCCTTCGCGCCCGGGGCCGTGTCCCCGGTCCTGGGTCTGCTCAACCACTTTGAGGATGAAATTCGGGAACACTTGAGTCAGAAATCGTGTCCCTTCGCGGGTCCGGGCATCGAGTTCCGGGATTCGCTGATGCGGTTGGATGAGGATTCCGGCTCTTGAATTCAGGAGGGCAAAATTTGAATGGTAACGGCACCACGCGTCGCGTTTTTCTTCGCCAGGGCGGCCTGTTCTTGAGCCTGGCCGCGGCCCTGGGGCCCGCGGCGGTATGGGCCCGGGCCGAAGCAGCCGCCGCGCCGGAAATTTCTCCGGCCGAGGACCTGATGCGGGAACACGGCGTATTGAGGCGGGTCCTGTTGGTCTATGCCGAAATCGACCGGCGCGTCCAGGCCGGGCTCGGCTTTCCCATGGAGACCCTGGGGGCCGCGGCCGGCCTCGTGCATGACTTTGTGGAGAACTATCATGAAAAAGCTGAGGAAGAGCATGTCTTTCCTCATTTCGAAGGCGCCGGCCGGATGGCGCCCATGGTGAAAGTGCTCCGTCAGCAGCATCAAGCGGGACGCCGGATAACCCGATACCTGCAAACCCAGGTCAATGTGGGCCTCCTCTTGAATGAACAGAACCGCCGGGAATTGAGCCGTTATCTCCTCTCCTTTATTCGCATGTATCAGCCCCATGCGGCCCGGGAGGACACGGTGCTGTTTCCGGCCTTCCGGTCCCTGCTGCCGGCCAAGGCCTATCAGGAGTTGGGAGAGAAATTTGAACAGACTGAACACGAAAAATTCGGAGAGCAGGGCTTTCACCGGGTAGTGGCGCAGGTGGGGGAGTTGGAAAAAACTTTGGGTATCGAGGATCTGGCCCAATTTACGCCTCACTTACCAGGTTAATTAGTCTTCGAAATTTCCCTCTCCCTGGAGGGTGTTTGGTCCGGGGAGAAGGGTAACAAGTGTTCGGAGACATAGGTAACAC
>CAZLRL010000013.1:463-16819 GCA_964561645.1 uncultured Desulfobacterales bacterium | reverse complement strand
TTCCACCAATAACCGGCCATAGCCTCGGGTGCGACTGCCGGGCCGCACCGCCAGCACCCGCATGGATCCTGAACCCGGCGGCCAGTGCCCCATGCCCGCCTGGGACGCGTCGGGATAAAATTTTACCGTGCCCTCCAGATCGCCCCCGGACTCCACCACCAGCAACATTCCCTCGTCGGAGTGAATCGCCCGGCTCAGGTTATCCAGCCACCGCTCCCAAATATCCGGTGTAAAAAGCGGGCGAAATTCCTCGTAGGCTTCCTTGACCAGCTGTTCAATCTCATCCCATTCCTGCGGTTGGGCCTGACGGATGATCGGCTCCCTGGACATAAGTCTCCGGGTAGCAAGGATGCCTTCCATTGTAGAAAAAAATTATCTTGGGGGGAAGTACCGGGATCGTGACTTCCAGGAGTGAACAAGATTTCCCGCAGGGGCATCCCGTCAGATATAGCGCGGGGGTCCCGTCCGGCAATATTCGGAGCCTCATTGACGCCAGGCAGGAACCCGTTTTTACAATTTGATGATCTTTATAAATCTTGCCGAAGGATGTGCAAATTAGCCAGGATGACGGCAGTACTATCTTTATAAGGTGGACAAAAGATTTAGGAAAACATCTTGTCCCTGGGTTGCCTTGGCCACAACAGGGGAACACTTTGCTTCACAGTCACCCAGGTGAATCAAAGCCTTGGTCAGCCACCGAACCGGCAGCTTATCTCTTGGCCACTCAAGTGGACTGCAGACAATCAGGAATCGTGTCGATTTTCCTGGTTAGATGTCGGGAAGGGGTCACTAAAATGGGAGTGGGGGGAACATACTTTTTGTTGAAGGCGCCAAGCCTTACGGGATGTCTTTCGAGCTTCACTGAGGCCTGACGGTCAGCCTGATCGATTTCCGACAAATCAGCCGCAGCCAGACCTAAAACCGCCACCAAACTCAGAGCCAGAAAACTCCACCCTACCAGACGCCAATTTTTTTTCGACATGCATCTCTCCTTGATAATGGCTTTAAGCTGTTCATTAGCCAGCCTGCCCTCCCTGGGCTTTTGGACTACCGGCCGGTCTGTCAGGCATCTCCGGGCTCGCCGCAAGCCTTACCACGGCTAAAATTGTTAATTTTTCGAGAAACCGGGAGTGAAACAGGAAATCCCCTGCCCACCAGGCCGACACCGCAGGACCGCCGGTCCGGAATCAGGCAGGTTTTTGAAATCTATCGGATGTTTTGGGGGAACCCTTAAAAATGGGAGGAAGGCACAGTAGCGTCCGCAAGGTTCTTGCAATCCCAGAGGCTGAGAATGAGAAAAAAAATCGTGTAACAGAAGAAGGCCCATAAGTTTCGGGAGCTACTCCACATCTTGCACCTAACCTTCTGCAAAGACAATAAAATCCCCTCTCCCCTTAAAAGGGAAGAGGGTGAGGGGTTGAAAATAAGTCCCCAAACACATGGCCTAGTTCCCTTTCCCTAATCCCCTCCCGCCAGGGGGGAAATTTGAGGGTCCCGGATTTATGTAATGATTTTGGGACTATACACTAGACGGGCGCTCAAGACCTGAACAAGGGGTGCCTTGGGTGGAGCTTTTCCCCGATAACCCATATAATGGACCTGCGGGGACCACACCCTCACACGTCCACTTTTTGCTCCGGATACCGGGCAGGTAAGGAAGAGCCTATGACCTTCAGCGTCGAATTTTTTATCTACCTGGTGGCGGGAATTGCCATCCTGGCGCTCTATTACATGCGCAGCAAAAACCTTCAAACCCTAACACCCGAAGCGCTGCCAGAGTTGGACAAACCGGAGTTTGAAGAGTTTAAGAGCTTGCTGGCCACCTGCTACGAGAGAACCCTCTATTTGGGGGTGTCCTTCCTGTTCCTCGCCTATACCGCGGCCCGTTCTAGCCAAATCAAGGTCTTCGCCATTCTCTTGACCATAGGAGTGTTCATCTACAACATCCCCCCACGCCATAAGGCCATGAAGGTTTTGTCCTCTGCCGGCATAGACGTGAAGTCCCTGAAACAAAGAGGATTTAATTTATGAGCAGACAGGAGCACTTACAGCAGGGTACAGACCCTGTATAAGAGACTTCTTATTATGATGTCGGGTACTTAATTGCTAAAGAGGAGGTATGCTCACCTTTCTCCCAGGGCCCTGAAAGAAGCAGCCGTCAGGAGTGGCCGGCGGGGTATGTGATCGCGTCGGAGCGGTCCCAGGCCTTAAAAGGTGCTGATAGGGGAAGGCATATCTGCCATTGAAATTCCGTAGCCAGAAGCTTATTGGGTAAGGAAAATATATCTACTCAATTTCCTTCTTCAGGGTTTTCTCGCCCAAAGGCACGAGCACCCTGAAAGGTTCTTTGAGGCCGATGGTTTCAGCAAAGGTTTGCAATCGCCTCCGTAGCAGGTTTGTCACTTCCTGGCCTTTGGAGACCAACATGGTGCCGTCCTGGGTGAAGACGTCGTCATCCAGGATCATGCCATCTTTGAGGATTTTTAAAGGGACCTCCCGAACCTCATAACGGGCCTCGATCCACAATACTGCTTCCAGAACCGCTAAAATATCAGGATCATACCAACCGGAGCGCTGTTTGAGCTGGGCGATGGCATTGCTCTTGGACAGGCCGGAGGCTTCCAGGGTATCAAAATCCAGAACGACCTTGAGAATCCGGGCCCCGAGGGGAATATCATCACCCTGACGGTTGTCCCGGGGATTACCACTGCCGTCGAAACGTTTTTCCTGGTAGGTGATAATCTCGCAGACTTCTTCCAGCCTGGGGATGTGTTTGAGCAGATCCGCCGCGATGAGGGGGTGAAAATCAAGCAGTTGCACTTCCTCATCGCTGAGAGCTTCTCCCCGGTAGACCTTGGCCAGGGTTTCCGGGCGCAGCATGATGCAGCCGATTTGGGACAGCATAGCTGCAGTTTCTGCCTGCCATATCTGGGGTAACTTAAGGGTAAGGGCCACCTCCCGGACATAACGGCTGAGGCGGGAGGCCCGGCCGAAAGCCTCGGGGTTGAGCAAGGACAAAATTTGGGTCAGCACCTTGATGCTGCCGCTCAAGGTCTTCTCCAATAATTCCTTTTCGGCATTGACCAAGCGATATTGCTTCACCCCCAACTCCAGGGCCTTGCCCATGGCTTCCGGCGAGCAGGGCTTGGTCAAGAAGCGAAAAATATGTCCCTCATTCACTGCTTCCATAGCCGTGTGCAGATCGGCGTGGCCGGTAAGCATCATGCGAACGCTATCCGGGGCCACATCCCGGACTTTGGTCAAAAATTCCACGCCGTCCATGCCCGGCATGCTAAAGTCCGAGACTATCACCGCATAGGGACCGTTTTGGGATACCGCCCCCAGCCCCTGGGAGCCACCCTGGGCGGTATCAACCTGATATATCTTCCGGAATTGCCGCTGCAGCGCGGCTAAAATGTTGGCATCATCGTCCACGAAAAGAATTTTATAGGTCATTGTTGTCCCCCTCCCGGATGGTTGTCTGACAACTGCCCTGCCAGTGAGGCAGCCGGTTTTCCAACCTCAACTCGTTCAGGTATGCCATATCCAGGCCGCTGGGGGCCTCAGGTTCCCGGGCGCGGTGGGCCAAGTCATTGGCCACGTGCACCGCGGTCAGGCAGCCCAACTCCCGTACTTGCTGCTCACTTGGTTCATGGTGAAAGAAAATGGCCTCAATGATGTCCTGGGGCAAGCCCCACAAGGCCAGAAGATACCCCCCCACTTCGGTATGAGTGACACCCAAAACCTGGCGTTCTGCTTCGTAAATGGTACAGCCATTCTGGGCCAAGGTCAGGACTTTTTGATACTTATCCGGCAGATTGGCGGCCAGGACCAATTTCCCGGCATCGTGTAACACCCCGGCCATGAAAGCATCTTCAACCAGGGCCTGCCCCAACTTCTCCTGAACCGCAATGGTCTTGGCGTATACCCCCGTGGTCATGGAGTGGTCCCAGAGACCCTCCACGGAGAGTCCGCGGACTTTGTTCTGGTCCAGCTGAGAAAAGATTTCCACCGAGAGCACCAGGACTTTGATGGTTTCCAGACCCAAAAGCTCTACGGCTTCGGCCGGACTGGCAATGTGCCGCCTGAAGCCAAAAAAGGCTGAATTTACCAGTTGCAGGATCTTGGCGGTCATGCCGATATCCCGGGAGATAATGCTACCGATAATTTTGATGGACGCGTATTCTTTCTCCAATTCGTTCAGGATTTCCATATACAGCGCCGGCAGGCTGGGCAGGGTTTCGATCTGGGAGATCAGCCCCCTGAGGGATTCTACCGCCATCATGCCCCGGATCAACCGGGCCCGTTCCAGGCTAGCCTTTAAGGTGGCGTCATCACACGGTTTGGCCAGGTACTGGTGGGCCGGCTTAACAGTCTTCATGACCATGGTTTTATCGGACTGACCCGAGAGAATGATGCGCACCATGTGGGGGTAACGCTCTTTGACCACAGACAGAAGCTTCCCCCCATCCATGCCCGGCATGCGCATGTCGGAAACTATGACATCGAAGGGCTCCTGGCTCAATTTTTCCAAAGCCTCCGGGCCGCTGTTGGCGAAGGCAGTATCCCATTCATCCCGCATCCGGCGCAGCACGCGCTGCAACCCCTGCAACACCATAGGTTCATCATCTACAAACAGAATTCTGATCTTCATCGGGATCCTCATAGGCAGTGGAACTTCCAGGGGTATGGGAAGATTGCGCCGGGTTAACGGGAGGGCCATGGACAACTTGTTGGAGTACTTCGCTTAAACCGGAGATTTTATAAGGTTTGGCAATGACACTCTGAAAACCATAATCCTGGTAATTGGCCATAATGGAGTGGTCGGCATAGCCGCTGGAAACCACGGCCCTGGCCCGGGGATCATAGGCCAACAGATGTTGGATCGCTTCCATGCCGCCCATGCCGCCGGGGATGGTCAAGTCCAGGATCACGGCGGCAAAGGGATTCCCGGAATCTTGCGCCTGGGCGTACAGTTCCAGGGCTTCCTGACCCTCCTGGGCCAAGACCGGCTCATAGCCCAGGTTGTGTAACATCCGGCCCACCACCTCGCGCACCATGATGTCGTCATCCATCACCAGGATGCGTCCGTGGCCTTCCAGCGGCTTGGGTTCCGCCAGTTCCTCGACTTGGGCCACCCTTTCCGAAGCCGGCAACCACAGGTGGAAGGTGGTGCTCTGGCCTGGCTGGGAATCTACGGTAATCCGGCCGCCGTGTTGGGTGACAATGGCATAAACCGTGGCCAGACCCAGCCCCGTGCCTTTTTGTTTCGTGGTGAAATAGGGGTCAAAGATATTCTGCAGATTTTCCGGGTCGACCCCTTCACCCTGATCGGACACATTGACTGCCACATATCTTCCGGGCGGCAGGGCCGAACCGGCGGTCGTGGTCACTTCCACATTTTCGGCCCGCACCTGGATTGTACCTCCCCAAGGCATGGCCTGGACCGCATTGATGAATAGATTGCTAAACACCTGATTAATCTGTCCCCTGTCTACCTCAACTTTCCAGAGTTCTGCCGGCAGAGAAAATTCGATCCGGGTCTTGGAGCCGCATAAGGCTAATTTGCCAGCCTCCTGGAGAATTTCTTTCAAGTTCTGGAGTTTTTTAATGGGGGCCCCGCCTTTGGAGAAGGTAAGGAGTTGCTGGGCCAGGCTCTGGGCCTGCCCGCAAGCCGACTCCGCGGCTGTCAGGCGGGACTGGATTTCTGAGATGGGAAAAGCACCGGTGGCCAGGCTGATGTTACCCAGGATACCCATAAGCACGTTGTTCAGGTCATGGGCGATACCCCCGGCCAGCACTCCCAGGGCCTCCAGCTTGTCGATTTTTAATCGTTCAGCCTCTGCCCTCTTGCGCCCGGTGATATTCATGAACATCCCGAACGCGCCCTGGAAACAGCCGGCGCCGTCAAACACCGGGGTGCCCGACACCAGGGTCCAAACTTCTCTACCATCCTTGGTGCGCAGGCGTTGCTCGTACACCTCGGTTTGCCCCTGTTGGCGTTGGGCCAGTTTCTCTTGATGGTCGGCCAAGTCTTCAGGAAACAGAAACATGGTAACCGGCTGTCCCAGCATCTCCTCCGGAGCGCAGCCCACCAGCGCCGCCATCTGTTGATTGACGAAGGTGGTGCGGGAATTCTCGTCCACGACCCAAATGCCCTCGTTGGTGGTCTCCACGATCTGCCGGTATCGGGCCTCGCTGGCCTGCAGGGCTCGCAGAGCCTGTTGATTCCGGTTTTCCAGGTCCATTTTGTACAGGGCCAGGGAGAGATCAGCCGCCAGTTCCCGAAACAGGTCCATCTCTTCTTCATCCCGGATCAGGGCTAGGGGCAGTTGAACCCCCAATACCCCGTAGATGACGTCCTGGTAAGCCAATCGGGTCACCAGACCCCCCCTGCCTTGACGTTGACCACAGCAACAGTCAGCACAGCTGGGGGTCGGCTTTTCCATCACCAGCAGGTCCCTTTGTTCCAGGGCCAGGCGGCCGCAGGGGGGGGTGTTGCCTTGCTGCAGCAGGGAAAGTGACTGGGTGAGGTTGTCGTCTCCCCCATCGGCGGCTGCCGCGGTTACCCGGCCGGCCTCGTCCAGAAGTACCAGCCAGGCGAGGAAATAGCCCCGCCCGTCGGTAAGGAGCTGACAGGCCCGCTGAATCAAGCGGTCCCGGTCTTTCTCCTCCACAATGAGCTGATTGATATTCCGAATGGAGCGCAGGACCTGGTTGAGATGTTGGAGGCGCTTTTCGGCCTGGGACTTGTACAGGGCGATTTCAATGGCGGAATGCAGCTCCCGGACTTCAAAAGGCTTGAGAACATAGCCAAAGGGCTCGGTCACCTTGGCCCGCTCCAGAGTCTGGGCGTCGGCATAAGCCGTGAGAAATATCACTGGCATCTCGAACCGATGACGGAGTTGCTCGGCCACCTCGATGCCGTCCAGGCCCCCTTTCAAGAGGATGTCCATGAGCACCAGGTCCGGCCGGTGGGCCGACGCCAGTTGCAGGGCCTCCTCCCCGGAGGCGGCCAATGCTGCCACCTCATAGCCCAAGTCCTCCAGGCTTTCTTTAATCCCCTGGGCTACCAGCCACTCATCTTCTACTACCAGGATTCTGGCCCGGGACATGCAACTGCTCCTGCGAAAAAACTCTTGCTGGACATGGTTCCACCAAAACGCCCGTTTCGGCTGGGATACCGCCCTTATCAATCAGCCGCCAAGAGCGAATTGTCGAGAGGCACTCTCGTCCCCCGGCCGGCCCCGTCGGTCAGGGTGAAAAAGGGGGATGGGGTTAGCCTCAGCGGGCCCTGAGAGTGCTCACCTAGTAACATCGGTTTAACCAACAGAATTCTGGAGGGTTTTTCTTTTTTAAAAAATCATGCGACAGATAGTCCCGCCCTCACTTGTTACCGTGATAGTCCCCTCCAATTGTTTCATCAGATTGGTTATCATCAGCCAGCCGAAGGTGGTGGGGTTTTCCAGGGAGAACTCCCGGTCCAGGCCGACGCCGTTGTCCTTTATTTCAATCACCCGGTGGCCGTCGTCCATGCCAAGGCTTATCTGAATTTCGCCGGTCTGTTGATCCGAAAAGGCGTGCTTCAGGCAATTGACGATGATCTCACTGGCAACCAGGCCCGCGGGCACCGCCTGATTGATGTCCAGGTGGAGCTCGGCGCCGACCACCGTGGCCCTGATGCCCTGGACGCTGGAGCCGAAAGAGACCAGCAGCCGGTTGACCAATTTCTCCAAATATTGGCGAAAATTGATGCTGGCCAGGGTGTCGGTGTGGTACAGGGATTCATGGACCAGGGCCATGGAACGGATGCGGTTCTGGCAATCCCGGAACAGGGTGGGCGGGTCCTGGGGCTCACCATATTTCAACTGCAGATCGAACAGGGTGGAGATCATTTGCATGTTGTTCTTCACCCGGTGGTGAATCTCCATGAGCATCACCTCTTTTTCCCGGAGAGAGTCCCGCAGTTGGTCCGCTTTTTCCTTGAGTTCGGTGATGTCTTCATAGATTCCCAAAACCCCAAAGACCTGACCATCAGACCCAGGCAATGGAACTTTGCTGGTTTTCAGCCAGATTTTTTCGCCGGTGGGGGTGGTCTGGGGCTCGACAATATTCATCTTGGGGCAGCCGGACTCCATTACTTCAAGATCATCGGCCCGGTAAAGGCTCGCTTGTTCAGTCCAACCCATGGCAAAGTCATCCTGGCCCAAAAGCTCCTGGGGATGATGGAGGCCAGCATCCCGAGCAAAGAGGGTATTGCAGCCCAAATAGCGGAGTTCTCTGTTCTTCCAAAAGACCCGCACGGGGATTGATTCAAGGACCAATTGCAGCATGTTCCGGGATTGCTCGAGCTGCCGGGCGATCTCCTGCAACTCCTGATGGCTCCTGGATAGCGCTTCTTCGGCCCGCTGGCGTTCAGTAATGTCACGCACATATTCAATGGCTCCTCTTACTTCCCCGGTGCTGCGGTTAATGAGGGGATAGCTATAAATTTCAACAAAATAGGTATCCTCTGCTTCGGTTGCTTTACCTTTGGCCACGGCCTGGGCGGCCTCGCCGGTTTTGAGGGTATGGGCCACCGGACAGTCCCAGTCCTGACAGACCTCGTAGCGCTGCTGAAATACTTCATGGCACTTCCGGCCCAGTAGGGGCTGGATGCGGGCATATTTTCCCATGGCCGGGTTGACCCGGATAATATTCATGTCCAGATCTAGAACGCTGAGGCCGTCCTTGATGCTGTTAAAAATATCCTGCAAGAATTGTTCGTCGGCCCGGCTTTTTTCCTCCCTCAGCCGGAGCGATTCCACCAACCTTTCCTGCTCGGTGACGGCCCGGGCCAACCTTATATTGCTGAGACTCAACAGGGAGATCATGTGGGCCAGCTTGGTGAAAAAGCTCATAGCCAAGACCACCGTCTCCCGATCCAAACTGGGGACCTTGGCGAGTGCGGCCAGGTATGATTCCTCGTCGAAGCCGAACTCCCGGGCCTGGGAGCGGAAGAAATCATAATCAAGTTCTTCGTCGGCCAGCAGGAACTGTCCCATGAACAGGTTGCCGACGTGCTTGCCGCCTATCATGACCGGGGTCACCATGTCCCACATGTTATTTTTGCATTTATAGAGTTTGAAGGTTCCCGGGGATACGTCTTGGGACAGGATGGTGTCGCTTTCCACACACCGCCGGCAGGTTTCCGGATGCACCCGGTGAAATTTGGTGCAGATGTCCTGCCAGCCAACCCCGACCAGCACCTTGCCCTGAAGATCGAGCAAGCCCATGGGGAGATGCGTGAGTTTATAAAAATATTCCATGAGCGACTGGATCTCTTCGGGATCGATGATATCTTCCAGGTCCAATTGTCCGATATCACCGTCCGGCTGCAGGATGATGTCCAGCTTGGCCTTGACTCGTCTTTCGGACTTTTTTAACTCCTCCTCGGCTCGTTTCCGGTCGGTAATATCCGTCAACATGGCAAAGGAACCCTGGAGCTCTCCGTTCTCGCCCTTGAGGGCCCGGACCGACACGATGGTCCACAGTTCCGAGCCGTCCCTCCGCCTGAACCGCCGCTCAAATTTTCCCCGGTAGCGACGGTTAATTTTGTCCTGATAGTCCGGCAAATCTTCCGGGAACATAAAATCCGTTACCGGCCGGCCCCGCATTTCTTCCCGGGAGTACCCCAACATCTCGGCCATGAGTTGATTGACGTAGGTGGTGTTATACTCAACGTCCAGGGCCCAGATGCCTTCGTTGGCGGTCTCGACGATGCGGCGGTAGCTGGACTCGCTTTCCTTGAGGGCCGCTTCGGCCCGGAGCCGGGCGCTGACGTCCCGGAAACTCAAAACCCGCCCCACGATGTGGCCGTTCAGATACTGGGGAATGGAATAGCGCTCATACACCCGGCCGTCTTTTAAAAGGATGAGGTCGTAAGTCTCCAGATCAGGATTCTGATAGAGTTCGAGGACCCGGGTCAATAAAGCCTCCGGGTCTTGAAGCTGATCCAGGACGTAGGTCAGGACCCGATCGTTATCCCGGGAGTCGATGACGTTCTCGGGTAGGCGCCACATGTCAGTGAACTTCCGGTTCCAGCTTACTATCCTCCCTTCCAGATTGACCGCCAGGATGCCGTCGGCGGTGGACTCCAGAGTGGCCTGGTAGAGGGACAGGGATTCCGAGAGGGCATCTTGGGCCTGTTTCTTTTCGGTAATGTCCCGCACGGCCCCCACCATCCGCAGGGGAGTGCCGTCATCGGCCCGGGCCGCCACCTGGCCGCGGCTGGAGAACCAGCGATACTGGCCATCGCCGATCCGGGCCCGAAATTCGTTTTCAAAGAAGGGGCTGTTTCCAGCCAGATGATACTGCATGATCTCCTGGTAGGCTGGGAGATCTTCAGGATGTATGGCCGCTTCCCAATAATTGTAGGTATGCTCCACCTTTTCCGGGTCATAACCGAAGCTGCGCAGAAAGCCTGGACTTATGTAAAGTTCACCCGTGGGGATATTCCAGTCCCACAAGCCTTCCTGGATGGCTTCCATGGCCAGCCGGAATTTTTCCTCGCTGGCCCTGAGCGCCTTTTCCGCCTGCTTGTGCGCGGTGATATCCACGGCAATGCCGCCGACGTATCTCTTTCCCGAGGAGTCTTGAAAGGGAAATTTGAAAATCCACCACGAGCGGTATTCCCCGTTTCTATTGATGGTTTCTTCCATGCTTTCGATGGCTTGGCGGCTCGACAGCGCAGCCAGGTCATTGGCCCGGAATTTCTCGGCAATCTCCCGGGGCCAGATCTCGAAATCCGTCTTCCCCCGCCAGTCCTCCAACCGGACGCCGAGCCGGTTTTCGTAAGCCTTGCTGAGATAGGTATATTTGCCAGCCTCATCCTTGGCCCAGGCGATAGCCGGGCTGTTATCCATAAAGGCTTGGAACCGCTCCTCGCTTTCCCGCAGCGCGGCTTCGGCTTGACGCTGTTCCGAGACATCATGAAAAACCAGCACCACCCCCAGCACGGCCCCCTCGGGAGTCTGGATGGGCGCGCCGCTGTCTTCAATAGCTATTTCCCGTCCGTCCCGGGCCAACAAAAGGGTGTGATTGGCCAGGCTCAAGACTTTTCCCGACGCCAGGATTTTTTTAACCGGATCTTCCTCCGCCTGGAGCGTCTGTTCGTTAATGAGGCGAAACACTGCGGTCAAGGGAAGGCCCTCGGCCTCCTGCTGACTCCAACCCGTCAGGCGCTCCGCTTCGGGGTTGAGGAAGGTGATGGAGCCCTGATCGTCGGTGGTGATAACCGCGTCACCGATGCTGGCCAGGGTCACGGCCTGCAGCAGCCGGGCCGTCTCAACCTGCCGTCGGGAGAGGTGCCAAGCCTCGTTCAGCCCGCTGATGAGCATGCCGTTGATAATGAGCATGATCCACTGGGGGAGATCAGCAGACTTGGCAAAGGAGAAGGAGTATGGGGGGGAGATCAAAAGATAATTTGCTGCCGCGGCGGCCACCAGGGTGGATACCAGCCCCGGTCCCAGACCGCCGAGGTAGGCACTGAGAATAATGGGGAGCACGAAGAGAATCAATAAAGGGCGTTGGCCGAAGGTTTCTTCCAGCGCCAGGCGGATGAGCAAGATTGCCAGCACCGACACCACGGCAAAAACATACACCAGCCACCGCGGCCATCGGCCCGGCAAAAACCAGGCAAAATAACCTTCTTCTTTAGCAGGCATTTTTTACTGTTCCTCGAGATGAGGGAGTCCGTTCGTTTTCTTCACCTACCAAGGCATCGACCAAGAAAGTGAAATTCTTAAGAAAGGAGTTCCTTCAAACAATTGTCAAATTCTGAAGGGAGCCTACAGAATTCTAATTATTGAACCGATATCGTCTAGCGGGAGTCCGGACAGGTTGGATGGGGGACCGCGGGGATTGAGCAGGTGGTAAAACCGCGGACGGAAATGAGCCGGATTTCCCTTACCAAACATGCCGAATCCTTTGGATAGCTGCAAACCAGCAATCGTCTAAAGCAACCCGGAACAAGGTTAGGTAACTACTAATGAGAGATCTTGTGTTGAGTACGTGTTCGGAATCCTCGGTGCCTTTCGCCACGACGGGGGCCAAAATCCTGGTGGTGGAAGATGAGTGGCTGGTAGCCCAGGGACTCAAAGAAAACCTCAAGGACCTGGGCCATGAAGTGGTGGGTCTGGCCGCCTCCGGGGAAGAGGCCCTCCACCTGGCGGAAGCCCACCGGCCGGACCTGGTGCTCATGGACATCCTGTTGAAAGGGAGCCAGGATGGCATCGAAGTAGCCGAGCAGCTGCGGCACCGGTTCGAAGCGCCGGTGGTATTCCTCACCGCGTACGCCGACGCCCAAACCCTGGAGCGGGCCAAGATGGTGGAGCCCCTCGGCTATATACTGAAGCCTTTTGAACTCCGGGAATTGCGCTCCGCCATCGAAATCGCCCTGTACAAGGCCCAGGCCGAGAAGCGTCTCCAGCATCTCAATCAGGTCCTGCGCGCCATTCGGAGTATCGGCCAACTCATCATTCAGGAAAAAGACCGGGACCGCTTGATTCAGCGAGCCTGTCAGGTCCTCACGGAAGGGCGGGGCTATTTCAGCGCCTGGATAGCCCTGCTGGATGGGGAGGGCCAGGTACTCGCGGCAGCCGCCACCAGGGATGGTGAGAACCTCAGCCGGGCGCTTGCCCTGCTGCAGCAGGGCAAGATTCCCCCCTGCGGCCGTCAGGTCCTGGAGCAAAAGGGCCTCTGTGCGGTGGAAGACCTGGCGGTCAACTGTGGCGATTGTTTCTGGTGGAGTGATCATGAAGGCAGAGGAGCCCTGGTGACCAGCTTGACCCACCAGGCCATCGATTATGGCGTATTGGGGGTCCAACTCCCCGCGGTCTTGACCCAGGATGAGGAAGAGATAGTCCTGTTCCGTGAGCTGGCCGCGGACCTCTCTTTTGCCCTTTACAAAATGGACCTGGAAAACCGGGAACAACAAGCCCTGAGCGCGCTTCGGGCCAGCGAGGCCAAATACCGGCAAATCGTGGAGACCGCCAATGAAGGCATCTGGGCGGTAGATCGTAAGATTCGCACCATATACGTCAACCGGCTCATGGCCGAAATGCTGGGATACTCCCCGGAAGAAATGCTGGGACGACCGGTGAAGGAATTTCTCTTCCCTGGGGACCTGGCCGACCACCAGGAAAAAGTCGACCGCCGCCAGCGCAAATATGAACAGCGCCTCAGGCGCAAGGATGGCTCGGAACTCTGGACCATTGTTTCAGTCCGGGCCCTGAAGAGTGAGACCGGGAAGTTCCAGGGCTCTTTTGCCATGTTGACGGATATTACCGAAAGAAAACGAGCGGAAGAGGCCTTGGTGCGGGCCAGAGACGAATGGGAACTGACCTTCGATGCCGTACCGGATATGATCGCCATCCTTGACAACGATCGAACCATTGTGAATCTCAACCAGGCCATGGCGGCCACCCTGGGGATCACCAAAGAGCAGGCCCGGGGCCGCAAGTGCCATGAAGTGGTCCACGGACTTCTAGAAAATCCAGATTTCTGTCCTTTTATTCAGCTCCTCAAAGATAGACAACCCCACTCCGTAGAGGTGTTTGAAAAGAAATTGGCAGCCTTCCTCCATGTGTCCGTGTCACCCTTGGTTGATCGGGAAGAGAATCTTCTGGGATGCGTTCATGTGGTCAGGGATATCACCGAGCGCAAAAAAGCCGAAGGAGCCGCCCGGGAGCAGTTTCTTTTTCTCGAAACCCTGATCGACACCATTCCCAGCCCCATTTTCTATAAGGACGTGGCCGGCAAATATTTGGGGTGTAACCGGGCTTTTGAGAAGTATCTGGGAATCCCCAGAGACAAAATCGTGGGGCACACCGCGGATCAGCTGCCCTCGGTGGACCTGGTCAATGAATGTCATGAGGAGGATTTGAACCTTTTTCGGCAATCAGAGGAGCGGGTGCACGAAGTCAGTGTCAGGTATGCCGATGGCACCCTCCACGAGGTAATCTTTTACAAAGCCAGTTTTCCCAAGGCGGATGGCAACATCGGCGGCCTGGTAGGGGTGATGTTGGATATCACCCAGCGTAAGCAGACCGAAGAAGCCTTAAAAAAGATTCAAAGTCAGCAGAAGGCCATCCTGGACAATATTCCCGATATCGCCTGGCTCAAGGATAGGGAGGGCAACTATATTGCCGCGAACGAGTCCTTTGGCCAAACCTGTGGCGTAAATCCGCAAGACCTGGTGGGGAAAACCGACCTTGATCTGTGGCCCCGGGACCTGGCCGAAAAATACCGCCAGGATGATCAGGAGGTGATGAAAACCAGCCAACGGCAGTGCTGGGAGGAACCCATCGTCAATAAAAACGGGGAAATGAGCCAGATAGAGACAATAAAATCCCCCATTTACAATGACAACGGGGAAGTCATCGGGACCTGCGGCATTGCCCGGGACATCACTCAGCGCAAGCAGGCCGATGAAGAACTGCGGCGGGCCCACAAAGAGATCGAGCAATTGTTCCAGTCCATTCCGTTTATCATGATCGGTCTGTCCCCGGACGGCAGAATCTTGCAATGGAACCCCGAGGCCGAAAAGGCTTTGTGGACCGGCGGCAGGCCCCGGACGGGGGAAAAATTAGCGGATTGCGGCCTGAATTGGGAATGGGATAAGGTGCTGCGCGGCATTGAGCAGTGCCGAGAAAAGGACTCTCCGGCCAGGACGGAGGATATCAGATATCAGCGCCCGGACGGCAAGGACGGATTTCTGAGCATCACTTTCAGTCCCATGCGGGGGGAACCCGACCGCATCGGCTTGATCCTCCTGGGGGCAGATATTACGGAGCGGCGTCTGCTGGAAGCCCAGTTGGCCCAGGCCCAGAAACTTGAGTCCATCGGCCAGTTGGCCGCGGGCATCGCCCACGAAATCAACACTCCCATCCAGTACGTGGGGGATAACACCCGCTTTTTGAAGGATGCCCTTGATGATCTTTGGGGATTGATCCAGGAGTATGGCAAGGCGCTGCTGGCAGTGGAGGGGGGCGCAGGGACCCAGGAGGTCAAGGCCGCCGTGTCCGAGGCCGAAGCGCGAGTCGATCTGGAGTACCTCATGACCGAGATTCCCAAGGCCATAGAACAATCCCAGGACGGTGTGGAGCGGGTGGCCAGGATAGTCCGGGCCATGAAGGATTTTTCCCATCCCGGTTCCGGGGAAAAGACTGCCGTGAATATTAATTTAGCCCTCGAGAACACCATTATGGTGGCCCGTAATGAATGGAAATATGTGGCGGACGTCGTCACCGATCTGGACCCCGGTCTCCCCCTGGTGTCCTGTCTGCCCGACGAGTTAAACCAGGTTTTGCTGAATTTGATAATCAACGCCGCGCATGCCATCGGTGAGGTGGTGGGGGATAACGGCGACAAAGGCACCATTTCCCTGAGCACTCATCAGGAAGGAGATTGGGTGGAAATCCGGGTAAAGGATACGGGAACGGGAATACCAGAAAATGTCCGACCTAAAATTTTTGACCCGTTTTTTACCACCAAGCAAGTGGGCAAAGGAACGGGCCAGGGTTTGGCCATCGCCTACTCGGTGATTGTGGACAAACATGGCGGCGCCATCTCCTTTGACACGGAGTTGGGCCAGGGCACCACTTTTATTATCCGTTTACCCCTTGAAAATCCCGGGGCCTGAAATGATATGGTTTAAAAAACTTTTACTTGGCGGTCCAAGTGTTTAATTTTTATTCCACCCTGGCGAGTAAATTTCAGGGGATTTTCTCTAGAATCATGAATACTAATCCCTTCCCAAGTCCCACGTAATCGTAACTTCAGACTTCCCAGGAAACTCTTTGATACAATACTAAATTCCTAAGGAGCCGCGATATCTGGTTAACTCAACCGGTTTTCCTATCCGTGGTTCCTTTCTATTGAGAGCTCGAGCAGTTACTTTTGGGTTAAGGATTGAGGCCAATACGCTCTATCTTGCCAAGTGTTGTAGCTATTACCTTTCCCAGAAAATTGCGGAGATGATCTGGTTATCGAAACAGGTTGCATTGGATCAAGGAGATGCCCAAGGGTTGAAGGAGAGGAAACAATATAAACGGAGACGCCGAGTCCCCTTATTGTGGGCTGTCATGTAGTCAGCGATTTTTTTGCATATTTTGTCCCGAGGAAGCATTTTATACCCAGGGGGGGTAGGAGTCCCGTCTCCGGGTTTTGCTTTTGGGCCGGGAAGAGGGGGACGGGGAGAGAAGAGGGAGCGCGACGGCAGGGCAGCGGGTGGGGAGACGATCCTCTCCGGCATGGGGCTGGCCAGGCGTGGTGACGGTAAAGCGGCTCGGATTAAGGTCACGGTACCCATGCAAG
>CAZLRL010000013.1:0-453 GCA_964561645.1 uncultured Desulfobacterales bacterium | reverse complement strand
CAAGGTGGGTGAATGAGGCGTGGGAAGAGTGAAGGGGAAGGTTAAACCAGAAGTACCCGAAAAAGCCACACAAGACCGGAAGGGAAGTAAAATGTCTGTGTAACCCTCCCCTTTCGGGACCTTACCGACTGATGCCAGCCACACCCATTTTCAGCCCCAAAATCGAAAGGCGTGCACAGGAAATGCACAGGGAATAAAAAGTAACTTAAAGTTTTCCAATAACTCTTTGATATTACTGGCGCGCCTGGCAGGATTCGAACCTGCGACCCTCGGATTAGAAGTCCGATGCTCTTTCCAACTGAGCTACAGGCGCTCTGGGTTTGCTGCCTTGAAGCTTTCGGAGTGTCCAAAAAGTGTCCAAACGTTCCCGGCCCCTTACTCATTTTCGGTGTTTCTCTCAGACCCCAACCAGGGCTTTCAGTTCCTCACGGCTTACCGAGTTATAGCGCTTGA
>CAZLRL010000012.1:0-16836 GCA_964561645.1 uncultured Desulfobacterales bacterium | reverse complement strand
CCAGAAGCTCAGGAGTTAAGGGCATAATCGGTTCTGTAATTTTCAAGACAGCAAAAAGGATTAATTTCTCGTAGGGCGGGCGTCCCGCCCGCCAAAGTGAAGGACCCCAATTTGTTAACTAGGCGAGATTATAGAAGCCATTGCCAACCCGGGTTTTTTGTCATCCTGAACGAAGTGAAGGATCTCAACTGATCTCAACCCCTTGAAAATAGGAGATTCTTCGCTTCGCTCCGAATGACCCCATTAACGAATTTGAGGTTTTGCAACCACCTGTAGTTAGCGAATGAAGTTTGTAGCGGGTTCAATTTTTGTCGCCTTTAAGGGAGAGGCTTTATATCAATTTCGCTTTCAAATGAAACAAACTTGCAATGTAACTAATGGATATTCTTGTTTCTTTTTACAGAAAACCGAAAACCGAAAACGGTATTATACATCACCTCTGCCGCTCCTCCCCTCCGAAGACTTTTTCCCCACGGCAAATTATTGTGACATCAGACTGGCAAAGAATATCCTCGTATTTCGGAGTTGAGACCAAAATTCAATCGATTAAATCTGGAGGGGTGCAAAATCATTACTTGATTTTTTCGGCAATTTCGGGATCATAGAAAAAGTTTTCCAAAAAATTGGCAAGCAGCGAAAATTTCTGAGAGTTCTTCCCCTTAAGTTCGGTCAACCAAAACAATGAGGTGAAACTCAGGATACCAGGGTTACTGCGCCCATTCAATCTTGACGAACCTTTTTGAGCCGCAAAAAAGGAAGCCGGGGAATGAATTACAACTCATTTTTTGGTTTTTCGGATTTACCCTTTCAGGATGATCTGGACCAGAGGTTCCTGTTTCTTTCCAAGCAGTTTAAAGAGTTCTTGGAAAAACTGACCGACTTTGCCGACGAGCGCCGGGGAATCGCCGTGGTCAGCGGCGAAGAGGGCGTCGGCAAGACCATGTTGGTGCAGGCCCTGCTGTCCAGATTACCCCCGTCCTTCCAACCCCTCGCCATCAGTCAGCCCGCGGCCGAGCCCCTGGCCATCACCCTGATGCTGGCCCAGGAGCTGAATATCACCCTGAAGAACCGAAACCTGGTTAAACTCACCCCGCTGGTGGAAGCGGTCCAGAACGCGGCCCAGCAGGACAAGTATTTTTTGCTGGTCATGGATGACGCTCATGCCCTGACGGATCAAAACCTGGAGGAGATCTATGTTCTGGCCCAAATGGAACAGCAGGCGCGGCAACTCATGCCCATCTTGCTGGTGGGCGGCAAAGGCCTGGTGCAAAAGCTGGCCAGCGCCACCAACCGGCGCCTCCAGGGTCTCATCCGCCACAATCTGGTCCTGACCAGCTTATCCTTTGAAGAGACCACCCAGTACATCGACCACCGCCTGCACCAGGTGGGGTCCAGTTATAAGGCGTGCTTTGCGGAAGGTTGTTCCGGCCAGCTGTTTTCCAGGACCGGAGGCCTTCCCCGGCGCATCAATCAGGCCTGTGATCAAGCCCTGAACCGGGCCTGGCAGGAAAACCAGACCCGGGTGACCCGGGACCTGCTCGGCGGGGAGGAACCGGTCCCGGCCACGCACTATAAGCCCCTGACCCCGCTGCCCACCCACAGTTCCCTGTCCCGTATCGGCGCCTGGTCCGCAGCCCTCCTGCTGGCAGGCCTGGTGGGCTATGTGGCCTACAGTAATTTTTATGCCCCACCCCAGGCCACCCCCCCACAGGTGGCCGAACCGGCGCCGGCGCCCATCCAGCCTGCGCCTGTGACCCAATCTGAGCCTGCGGCCCAACCCGCGCCTGTGACCCAGCCCGCGCCTGCCCCCGAGCCCGAGCCCGAGCCCGCGGCCGCGCCGCCGCCGGCTCCGGAGACCGTCGCCCAGGAGCCGCCTGCGGAACAGGTTGACGAGACGCCCGCGCCCCTGGCCCAGGCAGCTCCTGAACCCGAAAGTACCAGGGAGTTCCAGCCCCTGGAGATTTTGCCCCGGGCCGAGAGCTCCGCGGGTTCTCCCCAGAAAACCCAGGCCTCCGCAGAGGAGACCCCCCGGCCTCCCATTCACCGGGTGGCCCCCGAGGACGGCGGCCTCCTCAGAATCGTGGCCGACTATTACCCGGATAAGCAGGAAATCGCTTATAATGCCGTGATTCTGGCCAACCTGGAAATCAACAACGAAGACGTTATTTATCCGGGACAAAAATTATCCCTGCCTGAAGTTGAAAAAAATAACAATGTGATTACCTTGAACAATAATCAGCACTATTCCATTTATAAACAATTTTACACTTCGTCTCAGGTGGAGCCAGCCACCGCCAGACTCTCAGACCAAGGAATACGCCATGTCGTCCGAGAAACCCGGCTGCCGGGGGCAGGGCCTATATACCGCATTTTTCTGGGAGGCTACGACAGCAAAGAAGAGTTGGAAAAAGCCCGGGCCGCGGCCGAAAAGAACTGAATTATCCCCGCAACCTGCCGTTATCCTTGTAAATTACAACCTCTGGGCATTTCCCTGCCGCACACCATTGGCGCAAAAACAGGATAAGAATCATGGATAAGACGATATCGACTCGTTTCATTTCCTTTTGGCAAGATTTATGGTTATTGTTGATGGAGACCTATAAGGCGTGGAGTGAAGATAATGCGTCACAATTAGGAGCGGCTTTAGCCTTTTATACCATATTTTCGCTGGCCCCTATATTAATAATCATTGTAGTTATAGTCGGATTTATCCTGGGTGAACAGCAGGTACAAACTTTTCTTCTAGGAGAACTAACAAAATTAATAGGACAAGATAACGCCAAATATATTATGAACGTAATCCAGAACCGTTACCATGCCGGCTCTAGTTTAAGAGCTACCATTATAGCGGTCGCATTGATACTTGTCGGCTCTACAACTGTCACCGTTACCTTAAAAAATGCTCTCAATTTCATGTGGGGTGTGACCGAAAGGCCCCCAGGGTATTTATATTTTATCAAAAATCGCCTTATGTCTTCCCTGGTCATTCTGTTTGCTGGATTTTTTCTTTTTCTGTCCATGATGATAAGTTCTATTATCACGACGGTCAGAAATTATATTGATATCCCCTTCATTTTATTGGCCATAATCGATAACGGGGTGTCGATTATTCTTCTCACCTTATTGTTTTCCATGCTCTACAAGATGCTGCCGGATGTGGAAATTTCCTGGGAAGATGTCTGGGTGGGAGGTGCGATAACCGCAATCCTTTTTACCTTGGGAAAATTTCTCCTGGGCCTCTATCTGGGCATGACCACCATCAGTTCCGCCTACGGCGCCGCGGGCTCCCTGGTGGTTTTGCTGCTCTGGGTCTATTATTCCGCCCAGATAATCTTTTTAGGCGCGGAATTCACCCAGGTTTATGCCCGCAGATACGGCTCCGAGATCCTCCCCCGCTACCGTCCGCGCTGATCCTGCCTACAGGTGTTTGCAGAACCTCAATTTGCTACCTAGGTCATTCTGACGAAGCCAGGAAAAAAGGTCTGGCAATAGCTTCTAGAAATCCCGTTCGTAGAGCACGTCCCCGCCGGTGTTGCGGCCGCCCACCTGGGATTGGACCGTAAACCGCCTGTTGATGCGGTATTGAATGACTACCTGATAGGGGTCATTGCGATACAGGGGATCGGTCCGGTGCTGATAGGTAACCGACAATCCTTTGGGGAACGGTTCGGACATACCCAGGAAATCTTTGAGAATCACCCGGGTCGCCAAGCCCCCGAAGGTCTCGGCGGCCACCGCGCTGTACTCACTCTGACTCAGAGCGCCGGTAGGCTTGCCGAACAAAAGGTAAGACATCCAATCGGTTTCGGAGATGGGCGGTTCCCCTCCCAAAGTGATCTTGTAGTCGGTCACCGGACCCGAGGCTTCGGCGTAAAGGATGACCCCCTCGGTTGTCTCATAGGTGATGCGCCCGATCACAAATGGGGGGGCCCCGGGTTTGGCCGGCAGGTCCACGATCCCCTTGACCACGTTGAACTCCCGGCCCACGATGAACACGTGACCTTCCAGGGTGCGCACCTTGCCGGAATAGATCAATTCCCCGCCCCGTTCTTTGGTGACGGAGATGTCCAGGGAAGCCTCGATTTTGGCCACCCGGTCATCCACCCGGAGATCGCGGGGAGCTCGCACTCGTATATTAACCTGGAGATTTTTCCACACCTGGGGCTCGCCCAGCTTTAATTCATCTTCTTTCCCTTTCGCTTCCTTGGCTTTTTGCTCCCGCACCAGGATAACGTCTTTGTGGACCGCGGTGGTGCCCATATTGAAAAAACTCAGGCGAAACGTAGCCTTGGGTATGGTCAAATCACCCCTGACGGCCAGATTGGGATACCGGCCGTCCAGGGTGACGGTGCCGTTCACGAAAGCCTCGGAACCCCGCTCGTCGATGGCTTTGAAATTGTTCAGTTGCAGCCGGGCCCTGACGTCCGCGGGCTCAAAATCCTTCAGGTTGATGTCAGCGGTCAGGGTCGCGGTCCCCGCGCTCCTGAGCGTCAGTTGCGGCAGGGTTATCCGGTCGCCCTGCAGGCGCAGTTCTCCCGGCTGTAACTTGTATTTGGCCCCGGTTTGACGGAGCTGGATAAACCCCGCGCCCCAGCTTACCTGGCCGGATATCACCGGGTTGGCCGGGGTCCCCTCGATCCGGGCCCGCAGCTTGAAAGGAGCCTGGGCCTCCTCCACTTCCCTGGTGAAACGGGGCAGCATAGACAGGTTGATGTTTTCCCCCTCCACCAGAAGGCGCATGTCCCCCTCGGCCAGACTGTAGCTGAAGGGCATAAGCGAAAGGCTCAGGGGCACCCGGCCGTCCCAGGTCAGCATCGGCCCCTGCTTCTCGGATATCAGCCTGCCGGAGGTAGTGAGAAGGTTGTCCCGGTAGGTGAAAGTGGTCTTCAAAGACTGAAAAGCCACCTTCTCGTAGCTTCCTGCTTCCAGGGAGACCGTACCTTCAATAATCGGAGCTCGGGGTTGCCCCGCCAGGCTGACCTGGCCGGAGACGGTGCCCTGCAATGGTACGCTTTCGGGGGTGAACCACTGGGCCTTCAAATCCTGCATGGTGAGGTTGCCGGTCACCTGCTGGTCGGTAATCCGGGCTTGCAGGCTGATCTGGCCCTGGTTCACCTGAAAAGTAGCGGGCTCCACCACAATATCGGGGGACAGGCTGACTTGCACCGGCGTCAGGTTCCTGACCGTGACCTTGTCAAGGCGGAAATAGGCCCGGTCGAGGGCAAAGGAGAGTCGGTCGAGATCAGACCCGCCCCGGACGTCGATTTCGACGCCCCGGGGGCCGGTGGCCCGCAGATCAAAATTCCAGCGCTGCTCCCGCCCGTCAGCCTGCAGGGCGGCCCGGGAGAAAAACCCCGCCGGAGTTCTCACCCCCGTGGCCTGCATGTTTACGCGGCCCTGGGACGGCGGCGCGCCGACGCCCTCGATATCCGCGGTGACCGATTGCACGCCGAAGTTTTCATAGGACAGGTTCCGGCCCCTGGCCTCCAGGGAAATTTGGGGCTCGGACAGGGTGCCTGTCACCGTCCCTTCCCAGGACAGTTGGCCCCCCACGGCCGCCGGAATGGGCCAGTTCCCGCCCGGCGCCGATTTCCCCGTCGTGGAAAAATTCAACCGGTCCCCCTCCAGGGAGCCCTGCAACTCCACGGCCAGGTTCCCCAACTGCAGGTTGGCCCGGGGGACCTGCAATTTCTTCTGATCGTAGGACAGCCGCGCCTCCAATTGGTTGAGGGGATATTCCCCCACCTTACCGCTGGCGTCGATCCGCCCGCTTACCTGGGCCTGTCCCAGGGCTTCCAGGCCCGGGGCGCTGAATTTGCCCTGGACCTTGGCATCGAGAACGGTTCCCTCCGGAGCCCCCAGGGCCAGAGGCCCGGGTGTAAGATCATCCGCCTGGAGGGTAAACTCCCCCCCTTTCCCGGACAGCAATGCCCCGCTGGCCTTGAGGTCCACCCGGCCGACATTGCCCTGGGCCGAGACCTGGAACTGCTGTGCCTC
The DNA here is from genome assembly GCA_964561645.1 of uncultured Desulfobacterales bacterium. GTDB lineage: Bacteria > Desulfobacterota > Desulfobaccia > Desulfobaccales > 0-14-0-80-60-11 > JBGSLA01. The sequence goes on along the minus strand of CAZLRL010000012.1, from coordinate 10,839 downwards.
CCGGTCCCCGCTCAGGGTAACCTTGAACCGGTCCAGTTTAGCCTTGCCATAGCGCAGGGACTCGCCCTTGATATTCCAGGACAGTTGATCCGGTGGAAAATCCAGGCCCGTGCCCTGCAGGTGGAATTGGAGCGTCACCGGACCGAGCTCTTTGATTTCCTGGGCCAGCGACTTGTCATAGACGGCCGCCATTTGAGGTTTCAGATTCTGCAGGCTGCCCTTGAGATCGTACACCCAGGTCTCGCCCTTTTGGCCCAGGGTGCCGGACATATCCAGCCCGGTATCCCGGAGCCTGGCCTCCAGCACAAGCTGCATCTGAGACGCGGTCCCCTGCACCGAAAACTTGGCTCCCCCGTCCCAATCCGCGGGCCAGCGCTCCCAAAACTGGTGGACCTTCTTGGGCGGCAGGTCCAGCTTCCCGTGCATCTCGACCTGGCCCCCTTCCCTTAAATCGGCCTCGCCGGTCACGGAAAGCACGGTCTCATCCCCGACTTCCACTTTGAGCAGGGGAATGTTCAAAAAATTCTCTTTATAGGACAGGCGGCTGGTCAGGCTGACCTCACCATAAGGGGAGTGCACCCTGGTAACCAGTTTGCCCACCTGGATGTCCTGCTCCGGGGTCATGGGCTTGTCGATATTGACGGCCAACTCCAGGTTCAGATCTTTAAAATGCTGGGTCCGTCCCGCCTGGGTAATGTCCACCTGGCCTTCGGTGATCAAAATCTGGGAAAATCTTATGGCCTCCACCGGCGCTGTCGGCTCCGGGGGTTCTTCGGAGGGCACCAGAATCCGGGTATAGTTCCACACCCCCTCCTCATTTTGCCACAGATGAAAATTGGGTTTCAGGAGCTCCAGTTTGCCGATGACCGGCTTCAGTTCCAGCAGGGACCAGAAAGACAGTCGGATTTCCAGGCTGCAGGCGTAGAGCAGTCTTCCTTCCGGACTGGCCAGGACAATGTCTTCGAAAAACAGGCCGTGGAAGGGATTCCCCCGGATATTTCCTACCTTTAACTCTCCTACCAAAAGCTCTTCGTTGGCATACGTCACTATTTTGCCCCCGGCCCAGCGCCAGAAAAAATCGGCGTGCAGCACCATCCAGACGGCAAAGATGCTGGCCAGAACAAAGACCAACAGGTAAAAGAGGAGGCGGCGTACCAGACTCATAGGCTTATCTTACGGTAAAGGTTATTTTGTTTCATGTTTCCCAATTATCTCAGCCCGGACGGGAACCGGTTTTTGTTAATGGTAATTATAAAGTAAAACCTGTGTTACTGCCCTCAGGCTGACCATAACATGGTGGCGCGCTGGTGAAAGTCAATGACACCAAATTAAAAAGACGGTCCGATGGTAAAGTGGACCCGAAAAGTGTCCTCGCTGGGATCGATGGGATTCAAGGGCCAGGCAAAATAAAGTCCTATGGGACCTATCGGGGTAAGATAGTCCACGCCAAACCCCGCGGCATACTTTAACTGGCCGAGATCGATGTCAGAGGTCTTAAAAAAAACATTGCCAAAGTCCATGAAGCCCACGGCCCGGAAATTTTTGTACACCGGCACCCGGGTCTGGAGGTTGCCTTCGATCACCGCCTCGCCCCCGAGGGGATCGCCGCTGGCGTTCCGGGGCCCCAGATAATCCAGGCGATAGCCCCGGACGCTGTTGTAACCGCCGCTGAAAAACCGGCGCTGGATGGGAATCTGTTCGGTGGCCTGAATAGGGGTGATAATGCCGAATTTCAGGCGGCCCGAAAAAACCACGTCTTTGACAATGCTGTGGTAGCGGCGCACCTCGGCCACGGTGCGATAAAACTCCAGGTTGGACCCCAAAAAGTCCAGGGCGCATTCTCCACCGAGGTTAATTCTGCCTCCGGCGATGGGATCGCTCGGATTGACCGTGGTGTTCCGGGTCACCCCGAAGATGACCATGGAGGACTTGTAGAGGCGGCCCGGCTCGGTCTCCTGCAGCAGGACCAGGGTCGACAGGGGGACATCAGAGGGCCGGGCGTATTCAAAGGCATGACCGAAATACCCGCGAAACTTCCAGGGAAGATCATGTTCAAAGCGTTCCTGGGTATAATAGGACCGATCCGTAAAACCGGGCAGGTCCCGGTGGACGATCCCCGCCTGGGCGATAAAATCAAATTGAGATCGGAAAATTTGCGGATTTTTAAACGTGCCGATGACATGGGTGTCAATCCGGGAATATTTACTCTCCAGGTCCAGAAGGCGGCCGCCGCCGCCCACGTTCCGCATCCGCAAATTCAGGCGGGCCCGAGGTCCTTCCTCATCACCGTACCCGACCCCCACCTTGACCGACCTTCTCTTTCTCTCCTGGACCTTCACCGCGATGGGGATGACGGTCCGATCCTTGGGCACGTCCTCGGGGGCAACCGTGGCACTCCGGAACAAGTCGGTCTCGTAGAGATTTCTCTGGCTTTCAAAAATCTTTTTAACCGAAAACTTCTCCCCTTTTTGGTAAGCCAACTCGTGCAGAATAAAATATTCCGGGGTGTGTTCCTCTCCTTCCACGGTGGTGGCCCCGAAATAGCAGACCGGTCCGGGAATAACCGTCAGCACGATTCTGGCCGTATTTAATTTGTCATCCAGAAAAACGTTGCCTTCGACTTTGCCGTGATAATAGCCGTGGGTCTGCAGATAATTGACGTAATTTACCTTCAGCTGCTCATAATCGCTTTTGTTGTACCGATCCCCGGGCTCCAGGGGGCGGTCGTCCCGGATAGTCGCCAACTCCGCCGCCCCGATGACCTCCGTACCTTTAACCTCGACCTGGGTCACCTTTATCGGAGGCCCCTCATTGATATACAGGGTGACACTTACTTCCCCGTCATGCTTCAGCACCTCATAGGTGATCCGGGTGTGGTAAAACCCTTCGGTGCGATAAAATACCTGGAGTTGCTCGATGTCCGATTGCAGGTTCTCTTCCTGAAAGGGAGGGTCTTTCTTCCAGGGCCAGAACGGGGGCAAAGGGGTGGTTAACTGCTTTTTAATCTCTTTCGGTTTTATGGTCGCCGCGCCTACGATATCGAAAGACTTCAAGGTCGGGGCAGGGGTCTCAGAAGAAGGCTCCATGAGGTCCTGGGCCTGGAGCAGGGGGGGCCACAGCAGCGCCAGCACAATCCAGCCCAAAATCAGGCCCCACATCCTCTTGACCGAGGATTTGTGGTCTGGTGCAGAAATTCTCACATTCATAAAAAAAAGATTTTGAGATCGAAGTGGGTTCCTTAAAATCACACCAGGGCTCAGGGCCGGCGGGGATTTTCTGGTGGGATTTTAAGGTCGGCCCGAAAGGATGAAGCTAAGGTTCCCCCGAAGATTTTAGCACTTGGGGCTCGAAAAAATTCTACTTTACTTCTTCTCATTGCCAACCTTTTGGCAATATAATCATAAAAAACATTTCCGACCAAGGACATTTTTTGCTCCCCAGCCGTTCGACCAGGGGCTGAAAAATGAGCTGTTAACTAATCCCTTGAAAAAATTGTCAATAGGGGGAACCAGCCGCAGCCGGGGTTGCACCGCAGCTGGTTTTTTTCCTGGGACACCACCTTGGGAGCTTCAGGTTAATATGAAGTATTCTCTGCACAAGTTGCCGTATTTACTGAATATACCAGGCTGTCGCCGCGCTTTACGGGGGAACAGCCTCTCAATCCTCACCTGAACAGTGGGCGGGCCGATCATGCCTCTTAAAAGATTTGTAGCTGTTATTATAATAGCTTGTCTGTGGTGGCCTACCATTTCCCGGGCCTATGACCAGAAACAGGCCCTGCGCGGCCTGAAGGGGGTGAAAGTGTCGGTAAACTACTCGGACCCCCAGATGGACAGCCTTTTGATGCCCCGAAGCGAGTTGGAAAAGGATATTGTGAAAAAAATGAAGAAACTGGGCGTCCCTGTTCTCAAGGATCCCAAACCTCCGGCCATGTCAACTCTGTTTGTCAATATACATACCCTTACGGTCAGGCCGAAAGGAATTGTAGTTTATTCGGTTAACGTGCTGCTGATGGAGTGGGCCTACTTGAAAAGAGACCTGGGCAGCGTCGGGGACCTTATGGAGGTCCGGGCCATAAACTGGTATGACGCCAGGGTCGGTTCGGTAGGTATCCGTTCCGTCAAAGACATCCTGAATGTGGAAGATAACCTGGTGCAAAATTTCATCTACGATTATTTGGCGGCCAATTAAACTTGAGTCTCGATAAGGCCCTGAATTCCGAATTTGTTAGACATTGCCTCATTCACTACCTGAAATAAGCACTACAGAGAATGTGTCTGTGGAAGGATACAGCTTACCCAAGAACCGAACCCGAAGGAGGATATTATGCACCGACTGTTCCAGATTCTGGCGGTATTGGCCCTCATCACTCTAATTCCGGCCCTCGCCTGGGCCCAAAAAAAAGACCCCGGCAAAGATGCCAGTTCCTACAACCAACTGGGTCTCCAGGACCTAAAAAAAGAGAAGTACGAGCAGGCCATCGCCAACTTTACCAAGGCCATTAAAGCCAACCCTGATTTTGTCCTGGCCTACAATAATCGGGGTTATGCCTATTATACCATCCGGGATTTGGACAAGGCCTTGGCTGACTTTAACAAGGTCATCGAGTTAAGGCCCAAATCACCTATGCTTTACAATAACAGGGGCTTGGTTTATCTGGGCCAGAAGAAAAAGGATAAAGCCCTGGAGGACTTCAACAAGGCTATCGAATTAAACCCCCAATTTGCTACTCCATATAACTACCGGGGCTTTATTTATTTTGAGCAAAAGGCCTATGGCAAGGCTATAGCTAATTATAATAAGGCTATTGAACTCAACCCCAAATATTCGCTGGCTTACAACAATAGAGGATATACTTATTATATCCTGGGTGACCTTGACAAAGCTATAGCTGATTTTAATAAAGCTATAAAGCTGAATCCAGATCTTACCATGGCCTATAATAACAGAGGCTTGGCTTATTACGAGAAAAAACAGTACGATAAAGCCTTGGCCGATTACAATAAAGCCCTCAAATTAAATCCCCAATTAGCTGCTGCTTATAATAAGCGAGGTTTAGTATACTACGAAAAAGAAGACTATAACAAAGCGATTGCTGATTACAATAAAACTCTTGAAATCGACCCGCGATTCATCATTGCCTATAATAACCGGGGCCTGGCCTATTTCCAGAAAAAGTTTTATAAATCAGCTCTTTCTGACTTCACCAAAGCCATTAAATCGGCCCCGAATTATGCCAATGTTTATAACAACCGAGGCATGGCCTATTATAAGCAAGGGGCTTATAAACAAGCCCTGGAGGATTTCACCAAGGCGCTGCAACTGAACCCTGATCTGGCCGCAGCTTACAACAATCGGGCTCATGCTTATTATCAGCAAAAGACCTACAAGAAGGCCCAGGAGGACGTGCAGCAGGCCCAAAAATTGAAGTTTAAAGTGGACCAGGAGTTGCTCGAGAACCTGCAGCGGGTATCCGGCAAGAAAAAATAGGCAGGACCAGGACTGATCTATTCCGGGGGCCGCAGAAATCCGGCCCCCTTTGACCTGGCGGCGCCGCACCCCAGGCCAAGGTGACCTACCGCGTATCCTGCCCCGATACGTTCCAGTTCGACCGGGTGGGCTTGGAAATCCGGGGACCATAATCCTTGGCGGTGAAATAGTCATATACTATTTGGGCCACAAGTTTGTTGCCCTCTTCATTAAAATGAAAATATTTTCCTTCTAAAAACAACTCCAGGTAATTTCTCTCCCCCAGCCGCTGCACCAATCCAGTCCCCAGATCAATGTACTCTATCTGGTTTTTTTCCAGCTCTTCAAGTAAAGGCTGGTAGACAAATGTCTGCTTGTCCTTATAAAAACCAAAATCTTCATGAGTAGGAAAAATTAAGACTACAGGATGCTTCCCCTTGGCTGCCGCGTCTTTAACAAAGTGCTCGATAAGTGCAACGGTCAACGGCAAGGCCCGGGAGGGATGGTCAGGTCGGTAAAACTGTAAATACGATTTATAGCCTAAAATATAGCGATGATAAAAAAACTTGTGGGCCTTGACTATGCACCAGGAATAGGGAAACTCCAGCTTTTGCGCCCCGGACGGCCCCCCGGGCACGAAATAATCATGCTTCAGAAAGCGCTCCGGGTTCCGGATGAAATTGTCGTGATTATCCGGGGACAGGTGCGGCAGGGGTACCAGGCGCAGGTGCCCTTCCTCCCACACAAAGCGGGGCTTGGTCTGGCACTGCTGCACCGGACTTATAAAATTCCGCAGTTGATTGACATTCCTCTGAATATTTTCACTTAACACCCCGATGAGAACGACTTTGGCTTCATCCGCCGCATTATTGCGGAACCGCAGGTAGGCTTGATCGGTGCCGTAGCCGGGCACCCCATAGTTGGCGATCCCGCAGCCCAGCCGCTCCCCCAGAACATTGCTCCAGGCGAACTCTGGCTCCACTCCATAGCCCGCCGCAAACGAATCACCATAGACGGACAAGGAAATTTGACCGGGCGCGGGCGGCGGGGACTCCGGGACCGCGGCCCCGCCGCCGGCCCGGCCCTCGGGTTGCTCCCGCAGGACTTGGGGAGACGGCCATCCCAGCCCGGGGTGGACCCGGGCCGCGTACGAGGCATAGTCCTCGGTAATAGTGGACGGCAAGTAAAAAATAATGCCGTATCTTTGGGCCAGGTACGTGGTGTAAACCAAAGCGGCCCCCTCCAGGGTGCCCAGCACCACCAGCACGATGAGCGCGGCGCCGGTGAAGGTCACCAACCTGCGGGGCCTCTGCCGCCCTGCCTTTTCGGTTTCACTCATCCCCTGTTTCCTGGTTTGCTGTCCAACTTGGCGGGGCCATATCGGTGGGGCGGACACCCCGTATCGGTCACCCCTCTATCTGCGGCCTCAAACTGGCACCCAGCCGACCAGCCCTCCGAAGCCGGGAGCTCAATTGGCCAGAAAGGTCCGCCCCGTTAAATTGTTCCGGATGAGGTAATCGTACACCATCCGGGCCAGGACCCGGTTGCCTTTCTCGCTGAGGTGATATTGCGATTCCGGATCATACAGGGCCGTTGCCCCGGATTGGATAATTCCGGGCCGGGCATCGATAAATTCCAGATTTCGTTCCCGCAGCCCCTCGATTAACGGCTGATAGACCCAGGTCCCGGTCTTGAGATAGGTGGCCACGTCGGTATGCGTGGGCATGACCAACACCAGGGGGTGCTGGCCCCGCTGCCGGGCCTGGCGGCAGAATTCCTCCATGATCGCCAGGGTGACCTCCAGGGCCCGGGAGGGATGCCCCGGCTGATAAAGCTCGTAAAAGTACCCCTGGTGCAACACCAGGTTTTGATAAATGATGGGAAACGCCCAGATAAATTTCCATAAATAAGGGAACCCCGGCCTTTGATAACCCGAAGGGCCGCCCGGCAAAAAAAATTCCTGGGTCAAAACCCTTTCGGGATTGGTTCTCAAATCCTCAAACTGCTCTCTGGTTATCCGGGGCAGGGGTACGGAGTCAGTTGCCCCTGCTCATCCAGAATGAACCGTGGTTTCAGTTGGCAGGCGGGCACCGGACACAACAGATTGCGCAACTGATTGACATTCCTCTGGAGGTTTTCGCTCAGGTATCCCAGGATAACCACCGGGGCCTGATCCTGCTGATTGCCCAGGTAGCGTAAATAGGCCTGGTCGGTGCCGTAGCCCGCCACCCCGAGGTTGGCCACCCGGCAGTCCAGGAGCTGCGACAGGACATTGCTCCAGGCGTGTTCGTGGTCCACCCCGTAGCCTTCGGTGAAGGATTCACCATACAGGGACACACAGGCCGGGTTTTTTTGCGGGTCGCTGAACGCGGGGATGAGGCGGGAGCCCGCCGCGTCCACCTGATCATCGGCGGAACGCCAGCCTAACCGGGGGTGGTGTCTCCCGACATAACTTTCGTAAGACTCTGTATGGTTGAGGGGGGTGAAACCGATGCCGTACCTGATGAGATGCTGGGCCTTGATGTAGGCCATCAATTCCGCAAAACCCACCACCATGAAAATGATCAATAAGATGCCGGTAATAATTACGGAGCGACGCATGGAAATAAGAGGCTACCAATACTGGGCCCGGTGCTGCCGATAATAGGCCACCGTGGCTTCAACCCCCTCCCGCAAAGAGGTCTTGGGCGACCAACCGGTGGCTGCCTGGATGCGGGAGATGTCAGCAATAAAATCCCCGGTCTCCACCAGGTAGCGGTCCTCGGGCCAGGGCAGATGCTGGACTTCGGTCTCGGGAATGACCTCGGCAATCAGGTTGACCATGTCGATGAACGGGGTGCCCACCCCTGAGCCCAGGTTGTAGACCTGCCCGTTGGTCTGGGGGCTGAGCGCGGCCCGGACGATCCCCGCGGCCAGATCTTCCACGAAAATATAATCCCGCTTCTGCAGGCCTTCCCCGAACACCGTCAGGGGCTTGCCCTCCAGGGCCAGGCGGATGAACCAGTTGACAATGCCGTATTTGCTGTGCTTCATCTGCTGTCGCGGCCCATAAGGATTGGTGATGCGGACGCTGACCGTGTCCAGCCCGTGGGCGTCGTGGAAAAACCGGTAGTACTTCTCCCCGGCGAGCTTGTGAATGCCGTAGATACTCAGGCAGTTAAAAGGGTGGCCCTCATCCACCGGGTTATAGTCGATGCTGCCGTAAACGAAGCGGGAACTGGTGAATATTACTTTGGCCGTGCGGTTGACCTGGCTCAGGGCCAGCAGCAGATTGAGGTGCCCCCGGCAGTTGATGTCCAGGTCGAGCAGCGGATCGTGGTTGCTGTCCACATAGCTCACCTGGGCCGCCAGGTTAAAGACGAAATCGGCTCCGTCCACCCATTCTTTCATCCGCGCCGCATCCCGGATGTCACCTTGAATAAACTCGATTTTATCCTGAATGCCCTGTAAATTAACCGGGTTGCCGCCGTAGGCCGGGAGCATGGCGTCCACCACGGTGACCCGGGCTCCCTGCCCCGCCAGGATATGGGCCATGGTGCTGCCGATCATGCCGGCGCCGCCGGTTATCAGCACTCGCGCCTCTCGGAAGGAAGACAAGTCAGTCATGATACTCCTTACAGATGATGGCAAATATATGGGCCAGCCGCGGGCAGCCGGGCTCGCCCGCAAGCAGCGTCAACTTCTGCCGCGCCGCCGTCGGTCGGCTCATATCAAGTTGCCTTCAGAGCCTCGGGCAAATATCACCTAGCTGTCATTCTGAGGGAGCCACAGGCGACCGAAGAATCTAGATCCTTCGCTGCGCTCAGGATGACAAAAGTGACTTTGGCAAGAGCCCCTTCAGACAAGTAATTTTACTGTAGGGGCACGGCTTGCCGTGCCCAAGGCCCAGGCTGGAGCCTGCAGCTACATTTTGTTACCTATATGACCGCAACTTGGTATCAGGTACCGGGCGCGGTTGTCGGCACCTGCGAACAGGTTTTTTCTTGCAACAATCTTTTATGCTACACGCTTTCATGCTTTTAAGAAACCATTTTTGCGCTAATGCAGCAGTCACGCACTTTTCGGAGCTCTGGGCTCATAGCCGGGGAAAAAGGGTGCAGGAAAAATTGCTGTATATTTTGGTCAGGCGGGGCGCTAAGAAAATCCTCATCTCGGGAAGGGGGGCTCATCTGGAGTATATTTCAGAAAAACGGTGACAAAAGAGCCTCTGGCAAATATCACCTAGCTGTCATTCTGAGGGAGCCACAGGCGACCGAAGAATCTAGATCCTTCGCTTCGCTCAGGATGACAAAAATGACTTTTGCAAGAGCCTCAAAAATCTTGGTCATAATGAGCCGTCGCCGGACTTAGCCTGCGTCCATTGGTAAGCGCACATTCTCAGATTGCCAATATGGCTGTTTCAAAAAAATGGTGCTGTAAAATTCATTAATTATGGCCCAGGTATATTCCGTAAAAGGCTTGAAGTGCTGATAAAACAAAATAAAGACAAAATGTATAAAGGCCAAGCATCTCGACAGGGAATAACTAAATCTACTGAGATCTTCATCCTGAATATATAAAGGTTTCTTTAAAGCATATATGACGACCAGAAAAGCTAATTCAAGTCGGCTGATTTTCTGCATATTACGTAACCTCAAAGAAGATTTTAGATACTTTTACCCCCACCACGGCAAAAAAAGAGCCCTCGTCAAAGGGGCTGCAATCATCGCCGGCGATGAGGTGGGTTGTATAAAATTATACCCGCACCCGAGCCCCGCGCTTGGGTAGGACGGCCGGGTGCTTAAATCATAATAGGTCCCCCGGCGCAGCACAAGGTTTTTAAAAAGCCGGGAAGAACTTGATAATTCCCCCGGTCTAGGGTAGCTTCTGGCTTTGATAAACCTAATAGCCGCAAACAAGAAAAAAATCAAGTCCATCCGGCGGGATAGCTGCCGGGGGCGCAAAGCCGTTCAGGGGACGCAAAACACGCTGACATGGACTAACCTTGAACCCCGCATTTTTCGAAAAATGACCACAGGTGGACCTTGACTCCTGAAGCCAGGACATACCGGGTTTTGCACGTGATCGACCATCTGGGCAGCGGCGGCGCCCAGGAGGCGGTCTGCCAACTGGTCAAATACCGCACCCGGGAACGCTTTCAGCCCGAAGTGGTGACGCTGCACGGATTCGGCCATTATTGGGACGTCCTGCGCAGTTGGGATATTCCGGTGCAAACCCTGGTTCCCCATGAATTTGCCCGGGCCGCCATTCCCGTCATCTTCGGGCGGCTGTTCCGCCTGCTGGGGCTGATTCGCCTGAATTCACCAAATTGCTTCATTCGTCGCGCATGTCGGGTCTCTTGAGACAGTGCAGAAAACGCTACGACATGGT
>CAZLRL010000011.1:0-16891 GCA_964561645.1 uncultured Desulfobacterales bacterium | reverse complement strand
CACAACTTGGACATTCATTTTGTAATGATATTGGTTTATTTTGGATATTTTCTTTTACGGGCTCAGATTTTTTTATACTATGATCTATCCATTTAGAATCTCCATATTTCTTTTGTGTGTCGGGATATTCCCCACTTTGAATTTGCCTCCACCAACCTTTTCTTCCCTTAACCATTTTACAATCTCCTCTAATTAAGGAGAATGTTGATGTAGGGTGGGCACTGCCCACCATTATATTTATCGGCGGGCGGTGCCCGCCCTCCAGTTATTTTTCTCGCAAAAAGAACATTTTCCGCCAGCGGTGGTCTCCGGCCAGGGCGTGCACGACGACCGCAGCCACGTGCACAAACAGGAAGATGGGGATCAGGTCTTCTCCCAGTTCGTGCAATTCTTTGAGCCCATGCACAAAGCCCCTGGTCTTGTGGCCCGGAGTCAGAAACAAAAACATGGATAATCCGGTGAGCGTCATCCAGGTGAAAACCGCCAGCCCGAAGGTTTCCCAGAGCCCGGACAGCCCCTGGTGGGGAGGCCGGTCGGGCAGCTTCAGTTTGATAAGGCCAAGGATATCCTCCAAGACCAGGCGGAGCCGCTCTCGGGAGTAAGGCACCCAGGCGGCAAAGCGGGCGGTTTTGGGTCCCGAAAAGCCGTGGAACAGGCGCGCGGCGATGAACAGGGCCACGCCCAGGCCCACCATCTTGTGGATCGTAAAGCCCAGGTGCTGAAATTTTTTATAATCTCCGGCCCAATCTCCGGTCAGCCAGGCGAGTATCCCGAAACCCATGAGCCCGAAATGTAAAAATATGGTAAAGCTGTCCAGTTCGTCCTGAGTGCCCAGGTTGGCTTTCTGTTCCATAATGGTCGGTCCTAGAGTTCCTCAATGATGATTTCCCGGTTGGTGTAAACACAGAGCGAACCGGCGATCTGCATGGCCTCCTGGCAAATCTCATGGGGAGTAAGTTCCGTGTGGGCCAGCAGGGCCCGGGCCGCGGCCAGGGCGTAAGGCCCGCCGGAGCCGATGGCCATGACCCCCTCGTCCGGTTCGATGACGTCGCCGGTGCCGGTGATCAGGAAGGAGCCGTCTTTATCCACGGCCAGCAGCAGGGCCTCCAGGCGGCGCAGAATGCGGTCGGTGCGCCAGTCCTTGGCCAGCTCCACCACGGCGCGGGTCAGGTTGCCCTGGAAGGACTCCAGTTTGCCTTCGAAGCGCTCAAACAGGGTCAGGGCATCCGCGGTGGCCCCGGCGAAGCCCACGATGATCCTGCCGTGGTGGATTTTGCGTACTTTTCTGGCCCGGTGCTTCATGACCATTTCGCCCAGGCTCACCTGGCCGTCCCCGGCCACCGCCACCTGATCGCCCCGGCGCACCATGAGGATGGTGGTGCCTCGCCATCTATTATTATCATTATTCATAAGCTTTTCTTTTATAAACAGGAATATTAGATTTTTTGATAGCTTTTTCAATTGTCGGAGTTTCTTCTCCACCATTCCATTCTAACTGAATTTTGTAAGGTAATAATTTTTGTAATTCATCTTTCCATTTTTGGCAAGATTCCATCCATTCTGATAAACTATCTTCTTTTTTAACATTTAAAGTTATTGCAATATCAAGATCACTATCTTTTTTATAATTATTTGTTGCTCTACTACCAAAAATAATTACTTGATCAATTATTTTATAATTAATTGCCCAGGATGATAGAATTTTATTTATGATAGCAAGATCAAGCTTAGTTATTTAATTATTTCTTATCCACCTCTCGGATGGATATAGTTTATAGGACTACACGTGGCCCCGCTTGGCGTGCACGGCACGCCCTATAATTTCCCAACTTTATTTATCAGTTATAAAAGTTCCAGGAAGCACAGGTGAGGACACCCTTGCCACCAGGCCTTTTCATGGGAAAACAACTAATTAAAGGGTCAAAACCTTGTCAGCTTCGCTAATCAGTTCGTATAGATCATTCATCCAACCTATGGGGCACGTGCTTGATCCCTCCAGACCGTGGGATTTCATGCAGACCCCTCAGACGAAAAAATCGCCGCCGAACTTGTCAATTTCCCCCATGACATCAAAATGTTCGCTGCCGCTTTGTTCGAAACATACCCCCTGGCCCAGCATGAAGACCGCCACGTCGTCGCCCTTTTGTTCCGCCACGTTGGCCAGGCGCATGGCATTATAAATGGATTCTCCGTCCGCCGAGCTGATGATAAAAAGAATTTTCACTGACTCCTCCCTTTCCTCCGTGCGTGCGCTGCGTCTCGTCGCTCAACTCCGGGGATGGGCCCGGTCATATTCTTCCATGAGATAATCCAGATTGAGATGCAAGTATCTCTGGGTGCTGGAGATGCTGGCATGCCCCAAAAGCTCCTGCACGGACCGAAGATCCGCCTGACCCTCCAACAGGTGAGTGGCGAAACTGTGCCGCAAGGCATGGGGGTTCAGTCTGGCGGGCAAGCCGGCAATGCGGGACCAGCGATCCACCACCCGGGCCACTTGCCGGGAACTGAGGCGGCCGCCCCGATTATTGAGAAACAGGGCCTTTTCCGTCAGGTTTTTCCGATGCAAAAACTGCTCCCTCAGGGGCAGGTAAGCGGCAAACGCGGCCCGGGCCGGCTGCCCCAGAAAAGCCAGGCGCTCCTTGGAACCCTTGCCCCAGACCCGCACCAGGCCCTGGGTCATATCCAGGTCGGAGAGGCTCAAGCCGGACAGTTCCGACAGCCGCAGACCTGCGGAATAGAACATCTCCAGGATAGCCCGGTCCCGCCGGCTGCGAAAACCGACTTCCCCCCCGACCCGGTCCAGGAGGTGAAAGACCTCGTCCACCGACAGGAAGTGGGGCAGGGGCTGGTCGGTTTTAGGGGTGGGAGCCAGGCGGGCCGGATTTTGGTCCACTTCGCCCCGGCGCTGCAAGAATTTAAAAAAAGTGCGCAAGGCTGAGAGCTTGCGGGCCATGGTGGCCTTGCTCCTCCCCTTCAGGGTGGCGGCCAAAAACGAGCGCAGATGTCTATAAGTGGCCAGATGCAGGGACTGACCCGGCTGGTTTTCCTCCCAAAAGGCCAGAAACTGGCTGATATCCAGAGCGTAATTCCGCAGGGTGTGCTCTGATAATTGCCGTTCCGTCCTGAGATGTTCGAGGAAGTCTTCGAGGAAGGACCGAGTGCCCATGTTCATGATTGGCAGATCTCAAGTGGTTGTCGGCCATGAAGCCCGGTGGGCTTGAATATCCGATGTTAATTCAAATTTTTAAATTAACATTAATTTCCAGGAAAAGAAAGGATGGGCCCTATTTAAGCCTGGGAAAACGGTTCAAATTTCGGAGAAGCCAGGGGTTGGGTTTCGCCGGTAAGAGAAAGGCAGTGACTACGAGGGAGGAAATCTCAAATGTGCTAACTAGGTCAAGGGCTTTCAAGCGGACAGCGCGGCGGCCACTTTTTGGGACAGGGTTTCCAGGGGGAAGGGTTTGGGCATAAAACACACACCCTCGGGCAGGGTCTCCTCTTCGGTGTCGGTTATGCCGCTGCACAAAATGACCTTGACTCCGGGGTCCAGTTTCCGCAGCTGTTCCAGGGTTTGCAAGCCATTTAAACCAGGCATGATCAGGTCCAGCAGGACCAGGTCGATATCCTGGCCTTGCTCGGCATAAATTTGCAGAGCTTGCTCGCCGTTGGCAGCTTCCATTACCTGATAACCTAATTTTTCCAATAACTTTCTCGAAACGCGCCGCAAAGAGGGTTCGTCTTCCACTAATAATATGGTTCCCTGACCGGAGACGATATGCTTTTCTTCGGGGGCTATGGCCACCGGCAGGGCGGAAGAAGCAGGAAAAAAGAGGGTAAAGGTGGAGCCTTCGCCGGGTTTGCTTCTGACTTGAATGGCGCCCCGATGATTTTTCATAATCCGGAAGGCCGAGGCCAGTCCCAAACCGCTGCCATGGCCGGGTTCCTTGGTGGTGAAAAAGGGCTTGTACAGGTTCGGTACTGTTTCCTCGTCCATGCCGAGCCCGGTGTCAGTTACCGACAGGCAGACGTAGGCTCCGGGTCCCAATTCCCAGTTATTGTCATGCCAGTCTGTCAGGTTTACGGCTCGGGTTTGCAGGGTAATTTCCCCCCCACCGGGCATGGCCTGCCAGGCATTAATGAGCAGGTTCATGAGCACCTGCTGGATTTGACTGGAGTCCACCTCCACCGCCGGCAGGTTGGGGGAGAGTTCCTTGTTGATGGCCAATTCCGGCCGGGTGCGGGCGAACATATCGGCGATGGCTTCCAGCAAATTGTTGAGGTCTACCGGCCGGGTATTGAAATCCGAGGCCCGGCGGAAGGAGAGGAGCTTGCGGGTGATTTCCCGACCGGCCCGCACCTGGCGTTCAATGTCCACCAGGTCGGTATAAACCGGATGGTCGGCGGTGATTTTGCTGAGCACCAGGGTGGTGAGTCCCATGATGACCATGAGGAGGTTATTGAAATTATGGGCCAGGCCGCCGGCCAGGGTGGCAATAACCTCCTGCTTCTGGGCCTGTTCCAGTTGGCGGCGCAGACTTACTTCCTCGGAAATATTGCTCACCAGACACACCGAGCCGAAAATTTTTCCCTCTTCATCATTGAGTTTCCGGATGGAAATCCGGGCCGGCACGGTTTGTCCCAGGCAATGGTTCAACTGCACCTGGCGCCCCAAAACTTCTCCCTTGGCCTTGAGCTCCGCCAACATCTGCTGATGTTCGGTCTCGCTGGTATAAAGAAAGGAATAGTGACGGTGTAAAACATCTTCGGGTTTGTAGCCAAACTCCTGATAAAATTGGCTGTTAGCTTTGATGATCAGGCCTTCCGAGTTGATAAAAGTGAGGCCCAAGGGAGCCGACTCGATAAGCTGGTCCAGAAAATGGGTGGCCTGGGCCAGTTCTTTTTGCATCTGCTTCAAGGCGGTGATGTCCCGGGCCACGAAGACCGCGCTGCTGATTTCCCCTTTCTGATCCCGGCAAGGGTCTACCGTCACCAGATAGGTTTGGCCCTGGGCGGTGTAACTTTCCAGGCGCGTCTTTTGCCCCTCCTCCAGAGCCTGTACCAGGGCCTGTTCGGGAAACCAATCCTCCTGTCCCGGCAGCTTGAGGTTGGAGACATGGAAGCCCAGGGCTTCTTCGGGAAAGACGTCCAGGTAGAGGGCCGCGGCTCGATTCAGACGGGTAAGGCGGCCTTCGGTGTCCACCAGGATAACCGGATCCGGCAGCACGTTGAAGGTGTTTTCCCAATCCATCCGGGAGATGGTGTTCTCATCCAGGCTGGAGGCCATGCGATTCAGGGTGCGGGCCAACTGACCCAGTTCGTCCTGCCCCGGATCCAGAATACGGTAGCCCAGATTGCCTTCATCAAAGGCCTCGGCGGCATGCGTCAGCGCGGTGACCTGGCCTATGAGGCGGCGGGCCAGAACCGCACTGGCCAGAAAGGCCAGCAAACCCAGGGTGGCGAGCACATAGAAAAAGTGTCGGCGAAACTGGCCCAGGCGGGACTCGATGATGGTCCCCGTAACATTCAAGGCGGTCTTAAAGATGGCTCGGGATTGGGCAATAATCTGATCCATTTCCCCGGTATTCACCCAGGCCCCCACCATGAGCTTCGGTCCCTGGAAGGGTTCCAAATGGAGGGGGACAAGAAAACCGTGACAGAAGACATTCTCTCCTTGCTCCTGCACCAGAGAAAATTCCCGCAAGCTGGGAGTGCCGGCAACCCGGAGGTTGGGGGTCTCGGCCATTTTCCCTTGCAGAGACAAGGCCTTGGCCAGGGTATGGCCCTGGTAAGTTTTGTCGCTATGTACCAGGACTAGTTTATCCTGAGCGTCCAGCAAAAAAGTTTCCCCCACCAGGCCCACCGGCTGGGAGGCCACTTCGCGAAAAACCGGATCCTGGAGCATGTCCTGCCAGGTTTGCTTGGGGTGGTTTTTGATATAGAGGGTTAGATCCTGAGCCACATCCAGGGCCTTCTGTCGCACCTGCTGATGAATAAGCCGGAACTGCTGCTTTTCCAGCCGCTGTCCTTCCTGGCTTTTGAGAGCGGTGAGGGATTGATGCAGATCTTCAAGCAAGCCGTCGGAAAACAGACCAAAAATAATGAGCATAGATACCAGAGGGATAAATCCCGCCACGATACCCAGGTGCAGAATCCTGGAATAAAAACTTTGGAAAATTGGATATTTTAACCGACGTTTACCCACTACCGTCTCAACCCCCTCTTCCCTGTCGGCGGCATGGCCTGGCAAGCAGGGCCAGGTTTTCGGGAGAGAAGCTGTTAATAAAGATCATGGGCCCGGCTGAGGAGATGCCTGGACAGTGGCAGGTCCAAGTCATGGGCCACCTTCAGGTTCAGGGTCAACCGTTTGACCTTGGGAATTTCCGGAGGCACCTTGTAGGGTGGGACCCCGGATAAAATTCGGGCCGCTTGCCGTCCGGCCTGGCGGCCCACTTCGGAAAAATCAGTATGGTAGGAAAGCAGGGCTCCATACACTACTGAGGATTCGAAGGGAACCATTACCGGCACTCGGGCTTGCAACATCCGCTCACAAATAATCTTGAGATTTTTAGGAGAGGCCAACACCGGGTCGGTGGGCAGAAAAAGGGCCTCGATCTTCTGTTCCAGCATATTGCTCATGGCCTTGGCCAAAAGTGCGGGGCGTTCATCGAATACGGTTTCTGTAATCACGGTAAGGCCCATCTTCCGGGCCGCGGCCTCGGCCGCGCTGCCGGTGGCCACCGCCACCGAACTGGCCGTACAGTAGAGAATTCCCAAACGTTTCAGCCGGGGCAGGGCCAGGCATAATATTCTCAGTTGGTCATCCACCGGCACCTCCATGCTGGTACCGGTAAACCTGGGTTGAGCCGCTGCCTCCCAACTCAACCCGGTGGCGGCCGGGGCCCCCAACCCGGAATAAACTATGGGCAGATGGGTGCCGCCGGTGACATCCAGTGCCACTAACGTTGGCACGGTCCCCAAGGTGATTAAAAGTTTGATTCCCTGCTTCTGGAGTTCTTCCACCTCTTTGGCGGCCCGGCTCCGGTCCCCCGAAGCGTTGGTGACCTGCAGGCGGACATTGACCCCGTTGAGATAGCCTTCTTCCCGCAGGCCTTCAGATACGCCCTGGAGGTTATCTTCCAGGGACTGGATTTCCGGATTCCAGAGAATTATTCCCACCAGGGGCGGCGATTGAAAGGGATTTTGGCACCCCAACAAGGCCACAAGCAAAAACAGCCCCAGCGCGGCTTGCAGTCCCCTGGGCCGCCACACACTCATACCGTTCTTTCCATGTTTTTCGTTGTTTTCGGCTAAGTTGGCCGGTAACTTAACGATTTTTTGGATCACCGGGCATTTTATCGTGTCAGAGGAAGCCGCGTGCAGTGATCAGTGATCAGTTTGTGAAAAAGGCATTTGCTGCGGATCACGGGCTGTGGCTTGGAGAGGGGTAGGGGGTTGGGGGGAGGGAAGCAGGGGCCTGCATTGCTCCCCTGGAAAGTTCACCTGAGGTTGAGGGGCAGCTCCACCCCCGACCGGGCACAGGTGGGACGCCTGTGCCACCAGGTTTTTGTGGTTTCGAGAGGGCCGCAAGCTCAGGAGCGACGGTCAGGAAATTAAGGATTAAGAGTAACTGATAAAAAAAATGCTGCGCTCCGCCCGGAGGACCACTTCCTGAATCCAGAAGTTTTGTCAGGGCTGCTAGAGAATAGACCCAGGGTTTGTGTCAGGTTCACGAGGGGCCGAGCCCATTTTCCCGGGCCTGCGATAACCGTAAATTTTTCCGAGTAGTCGGATTAATAGGTGAACAGGCGCATAACCGTGGGTGATTCCAGATACTGGTCGATTTCGTCCTGGAGTTTGCGGCGCTCTTCATTATTGAACCAGGCCTGCCAGTGCTCCAGGGACTCCCAGGTGCTGATCACCAGATAATGGTTGGGATCCTCGACAGCATGCAGGGTTTCCCCGGAGATGTATCCCGGTTGTTGCATGGCCAGAACCCGTATCTGGCGCAATAACCGCACGATGTTAGTGACATGTTTGCCTTTGATGGTCCGCTCCAGCAGTACCTTGACCATGTTTCCCTCCTGGCTGTCCGGGCCCTTAGCGGTGATCCGTGTGCTTGCGGCCCTGTGGCGGTGGTTTCTTTTAATATACCAGGAGTCCAGGAAAATCCACCCCCAACCTGCAAAGCAAACTTGAATCGCCCTTTTCTCTGTGCTATAGTTTTTTCGGGGGAAATGAAGAATCGTGGTTAATTTGGGGGAGTTACGCCAGGAGCTCGACCGGCAGGAAGAAGTTCGCCTGGCCACTTATGCCACCCGGAGCTCCCAGGCGATTCGGCGCCGCTTTGAAGAGCGCATCCAGGAAGGCCACCGCCAGGATTTCGCGGTGGACGCGGATCGCATCCTCCATTCCCGGGCCTACACCCGCTACATTGACAAAACCCAGGTCTTTTATCTCATAGAACACGAGCACATCAGCCATCGGGTGCTCCACGTCCAGCTGCTCTCCAAAATTGGCCGCACCATTGCCCGCTATCTGCGCCTCAACGAAGATCTCGTGGAGGCCATTGCTCTGGGCCATGACATCGGCCACCCTCCCTTCGGCCATGACGGCGAGCGGATCCTGTCCCAACTCTGCCAGGAGCACGGGGTGGGGCCCTTCCTGCACAGCGTCCAGGGGGTGTGGTTTCTGGAGCGGGTGGAAAAAAACGGCCGGGGCCTGAATCTCTCCCTCCAGGTCCTGGACGGCATTCTCTGCCACGACGGGGAGACGCACCTGGAGCGCCTGGCTCCCGACCGGGAGAAGACTTTTCAGCGCCTGGAAGAAGAAATACAGGGGAAACTGAGCGACCCCGACCTCCCGCTCAAGCCCATGACCCTGGAGGGCTGTGTGGTCCGACTGGCGGATACCATCAGTTACGTGGGGCGGGATCTGGAAGACGCCATCATCTTGAACCTGATCAGCCGGGAGGAGTTGCCCCCGGTGGTGACCGAGCGGCTGGGCCGCACCAACGGGGCCATTGTTTACAGCCTGGTCAGCGATTTGATCACCCATAGTTATAACAAAAACTATGTGGGCTACAGCCCGGAGGTGGGCCAGGCTTTGAAGACTTTACGGGACTTCAATTACCGCCGCATTTACGACAATCCCCGCATCAAACAGGAAACCGACAAAATCGAGGCACTCTTTGCTGATCTTTTTCAGCGTTTTTTCCGAGATATCATGGCAAAACAGCATCATTCTCCCATCTGGAAGGAATATTTGGTCCACATGGATGAGGAGTATTTGAAACAACCACCGGCCATCATCGTCCGGGACTATCTGGCCTCCATGACCGACGCCACCTTTCTGCGTCAATGTCAGGAGCTTTTCTTCCCCCAACCCTTGCCCCTGAAGTTTGCCTGAGGTTTTTATGCGGGTCTTGACTTTCAACCTCCGGTTCGCCAATCCCCTGGACGGGGCCAATCAGTGGGATTACCGCAAGGAGTTGGTGGTGGAGACCATTTTTGCCTGTGAACCCGATCTGCTGGGGACTCAGGAGGGCACCGTGCCCCAGTTGGAATACCTGACCCACCATTTGCACGGCTTTGTGCCCTTGATTTCCCATCGGGAGGTGGACCCTACCTGCCAGTACCCCACCATCTTTTACCGGCAGGAATTCCAGGTGGAGGAGAGCGGCGAGTTCTGGCTGTCCGAAACTCCCGAGGTCCACCGGAGCAAAAGCTGGGACAGCGCTTTTCCCCGGATGGCGACCTATGGTCTTTTTCAGGAAGCCGGTCGGGATCTGTGGTTTTATTTCCTGGATACCCACCTGGACCACATTTCGGCCCAGGCCCGTTTTCAGGGGGCCCGCCTCATCGGGCAGTTTTGTCTCAAGAAAAATCTGCCCCTGATCATGGCGGGAGATTTTAATGAACCCCCGGACGCCGAGGTCTATCAGGAGTTGACCCAGCCAAAGTTGAGTCTGGTGGACAGCTGGCGGGTATTACACGCTCCGGGGGACGATCCCCCCACCCAGCATGATTTTGCCGGCCAGTCCCGGGGCCACCGTATAGATTGGATTCTCATTTCTGCCCCTTTTCGGGTTACCAAAGCCGAAGTGGTTGGATATAATCACCAGGGTCAATACCCCTCTGATCATTTTCCTTATGTTGCTGAGGTGGACTACTGACATGTGCCGCGTTCTTTGGCTTATTATCCTGATGTTGGCCGGGTGGCTGGCGCTGCAGCCCGCGGCGGCCCAGGGAGCGACCCTTTACCATCTGGTCACAGGAGGCGAAGAGGAGTTTGTGGTGGAGAAGTCCCAGAGCCTGAACTACCTGGCCTTGACCAAGGGTTTGCGGCCCTGGGTGCTGTCCCGGCAG
Organism: uncultured Desulfobacterales bacterium; assembly: GCA_964561645.1. GTDB lineage: Bacteria > Desulfobacterota > Desulfobaccia > Desulfobaccales > 0-14-0-80-60-11 > JBGSLA01. The sequence goes on along the minus strand of CAZLRL010000011.1, from coordinate 6,527 downwards.
ACCAAGATGAAGGTCAATACCCGCGTGAAGCCCGGTACCAGACTCAAAATCGACACCTCCCACATCGTGCCCACTGAATTGTCCCAGGGGCTGGTGATTAACCTGCCGGAACTGCTGCTCTACCAGTTCTACATGGGAGTCTATCAGCGCCGCTATGCCCTGGCAGTGGGCAAGAGAACCTGGCCCACCCCCACCGGCACCTATCTGGTCCTCAACAAACGCCAGAATCCCACCTGGAATGTCCCGGTCTCCATCCAGGAGGAGATGTGGAATCAGGGCAAAGAAGTTTTAGAAAAGGTGCCTCCCGGGCCCAACAACCCCCTGGGGAAATACTGGATCGGCACCAGCGCCGACGGCGTGGGCATTCATGCCACCAACCGACCCTGGAGTGTGGGCAATTATGTCTCCCACGGCTGCATTCGCATGCTGCCGGTAGAAATTGCCCAACTTTTCCCCCAGGTGGAAGTGGGCACCCTGGTAAAGATTATCTATCAGCCGGTGAAAATGGCCCTCACCCGGAATGGCCAGATTTTTCTCGAGGCTCATCCCGACATCTACCGCCAAAATATCGACTATCTCGGCTATGTGAAAAAGGTGGCCCAAAGCCATCAGCTTGAGGACCGCATCGATTGGCAAAAAGTGAAGACCATCCTGAAAATCAAGGAAGGTATTGCCAAAGAGATCAATAAAGAGCCCAAACCCACCCGGTCCGCGGCGGTCACCTACGGCGCCCGCCGTCCCCGGGAGCTCGGGCTTTCCCCTTTACAAGTCCCGGACACCCGGATAGAATAATATCTCTGGGGACACCATGACCGAACCGGAAAGAACTGCAGAACACCAACAGGCTGTGCGGGAAGAAAACCGCCGCCTCAGGTACCTACGGTTTCTGGTGGACCTGGCCTTGATCGAGATCAGCCGGGGGACCTACACCAAAGCCCAGGCCGAAAAGGTGGTGGAAAATATTCGCAGCCAGGCCCTGCAGCTCTTTCCCGGCAAGGAACTCGCCTTTGACTTGATCTACCGGCCCCGGTTCCGGCGGGTCATTGCCGCAACCTTCCAGCTCCATTAATATGAATAAAGGATAAGATTATGTCTAGACGGACACTGTTATTGATTTTAAGTGCCCTTTGCTGCGGGCTTTTGCTGTGCAATGTGGCGGCGGCGCAATCCGCCCCCGTCAAGTGCGGTCCGGATCATGCCATGCTGTACAACAAAGCCGTCAAACTTTTAGACAGCGCCGAAAAAAAGTTGGCCTCCAAATACACCGCGGAAGCCAAGGCTCAGGTCAAGGAAGCCAATTCCTTGTTTTCCATCCTGGTCAAAGAGTGCGGTCCTCTGCAAAAGGGGCGGGTTTTGACGGAAAGAGAAATGGAACAGGAAATGGCCAACAACAAGAAAAAAGATGAGTACTATAATAAGGGCGTGGCTTTGGAAAAGTCGGCCGAGGAAAACATGAAGCAAGCCCAGGAAGCGGAAGCCAAGGGGCAACATGACCTGGCGGCCCGTTATTATCGCCAGACCAAGGCCGAAAACGAACAGGCCCACGCCGCCTTCATCCAGGCGGAAATTTACGCCCTCAGAAACCAGGAGATGATTTTTAAGTTCCTCACCCAGCAATCGGCATCCTAAAATCCCCGGAGCTCCGGCGTGCCGCTGGTCATTTTGGTCGAGAAGATCGGTCCTCTGGAAGTCCTGACCTACCTGGTGGTCTGTCCCGACAGCGGGGAGGCCCTGGTGGTGGACCCGGGAGGACCGGCCCCGGGCCTGGAAGCCAGATTCGCGCAGGAAGGCTGGCGGCTGCGCTGGATTGTCAACACCCACGGCCATGCCGATCACATCGCCGGCAATGACCGCTGGGCCGGGCCAACCGGGGCGCCCGTGGTCATGCACCGTCTGGATGCTCAATTTTTTCAGCAACCGGAACTGCAAGCCCAGGCCCGGGCGGAAGGCTTTCCACCCCTGACCCGGGTGGACCTGCCGGTGGAAGACGGCCACCTTTTGCCCCTGGGAGACCGGCAGGGCCAGGTGCTGCATACTCCGGGGCATACTCCCGGGGGCATGTGCCTCTATTTTCCCGGCCATCTCTTTTGCGGCGACACCCTGTTCGTGGAGGCCGCGGGCCGCACCGATCTGCCGGGAGGCTCGCTGGACCGGCTCATCCACTCGCTGCAGGAAAAAATCATGCCCCTGCCGGACGACACCCGCATCTGGCCGGGTCACGATTACGGTGGCCAGGCCTCCTCCACCTTGGGGGAGGAAAAAATCAACAACCCTTTTCTGACCGATTTTTTTTAGCCGCTCCATACCGACCAGCCCTTATTTCTTGCCCCCGATTTTTCCCTTTGTTCCCGAAAAAATCACCCCCATCGCGTCAAGCCTAAAAATTATCCTAAATCGGCATTTTTTTGCTTTTCATTAAAAATTAATTTTTTATCGCGCTGGGTTCGATCGCCGATAAGTTATGCAGACGGTGACACGGAAAACCTCTGGGCCGGTCCTTTTGCGGTCCCGTACCCGACACCACAGGGAACTGAAAAGTTTTCCTCCTCAATTCAGACCAAGACTGTATGGGGAGAAATGTCTCATGTGCGGCTTCAGGTGCAGAATGGGTGCGAAGCAGGCCCGTCCCCAGGCATAAATGGATTAAGCCGCTTCACCGGCCCAAGGAACCTTACCATTCATGTCCGACGCTAACCCCCTTCTCAAGATTCTCATCGCCGAGGATGATCCCAATCTGGGAGAAGCCCTGGTGAGCTATTTGCGGGAAAAAGGTCACTACGTTGATCTGGCCCGGCACGGAGGGGAAGCTCTGGACCTGATCGGCCGGCGTGGTTATTCGCTGATCCTGGCCGACCTGGTCATGCCGGAGGTCGATGGACTTACCGTTCTAAGAGCGGCCCGCCAGCGGAACCCTGCCACCCTGGTGGTAATTATGACCGGACATGCTTCTCTGGCCAGCGCGCTTCAGGCCACCAGGGAAGGTGCCTACGATTATTTGCGTAAGCCTTTCAATCTTCAGGAAATAGAAGTCGCGGTGGACAATGCCGCCAAACTTCTGCAACTCAGGGAGGAAAACGGCCGCTTGTTGGCCCAACTCGATGAACTTAACACCAAGTTGGCGGAACTCGAGCAGGAAAGTGTGTGCCCCGAAGCCGGTCCGCCCCCCGAAGCCAATAAGGACGGGACCTTCCATCTGCGTACTTTACTAGGATGCTATCCCTTACCCTGGGAGATGGCCTCGACCCAACCCAACGATCTGGAGCGCCTGTTAGGACTTTATCGGGAAAATTTATTGACGGAAAGGGAGTTCCAGATTCTAAAAGAGCGCATTCTGATATGAGATTAATGAATATGTACTCTCAGAGAGGGCCTGGCTGGTGATCTCAGGTAAAGGGATTTTACCGGATATTTCCTGGTTGGAGCCCAAGATCAACCCCAGTGTGGGGGTTCCTGCGCCGCCTGCCTTGGATCAGGTCCCCTCGCGGGGGAACCTCATTTTTCGTCAGGAGTCCATTAAGGCTCTGCTGCGCACCCTCTCCGCCCGCGACTCCTATACCGGTTACCATTCCATCCGGGTAACCAACCTGGTCCTGACTTTTGCCCGGTCTTTAGGGCTTTCCTCTCAGGAATTGCAGACTTTGTCCAATGCCGGTTACTTACACGATATCGGCAAAATCGGCATCAGCGATACCATCCTGCTCAAAGCCGGCCCCCTTACCCCCGCAGAAAGGACCATCATCCAGACTCACCCGCTCATCGGCGAAAAGATCGTTGAACCCCTGGGTCTTACCTCTCAAGAAAAAGATCTTATCGTCCTCCACCATGAGCGTTGGGATGGCCAGGGCTACCCCCGGGGCCTGCAGGGGACCAATATTCCCTTTCTCTGTCGCTTATTGGCTCTGGCCGACGTTTTCGATGCCCTCACCTCGAACCGGCCTTATCGCCAGGCTTTTACCGTGCCCGAGGCTCTGGCGGAAATCGAAACCCAGGCGGGTCAGCAGTTCGACCCGGACCTCGCCCACAGGTTCATTAATCTGGCGGGCTCCCTGGATTCGCAAAAATTATCCCAGCAGCTCCCACCGCCCTGGCTGGCGCCAGAGTGGTAACCCCACCGGACTTTGATTCCGGAGCCTCCCCTTAATACCCATACTAATACCTATACTTTGGTCATAAACCCATGCTTTCGCCTGGATTTTGGTGCTGAGAGACCGGTTTTTTTGGTATGAGTTATGCATTAATTACCAAACAGTCGGAACAACCAGGATAGACCAAGGTCAGGACCGATTCACGGAAACAGTCTGTAAGAAGGGTTGAATTTTATGACAAAATCACCGGGGATGGAGACCGGGGAGGGCGTTTTTGTCGGCCACGCAACGCACGGCCCGCCAGAGTCAGCCGCCGAGGTGGTAGACCGTTGCCTGAACGAGTTGGTGCGGTATTATCGGCACTCCACCGTCGGCCGACGCTGCACCGGGGTCATTCACAACATGAATACCCCTTTGCAAGTCATTTCCTTTACCTTGGAACTGTTGCAGCAAAAAACCAGGGAAGAAGCCGCACTGCTGGCCGAGCTGGTCAATCCCTCGGCTCCTCACCTGCAGGCCCTGCATGAGTATCGCGATCAGAAGCTCCAGCAGCTACACGAGGAGGTGGATAAGCTCCGGGACATGATCCACCGGATAGCTCTCCAGTCTATTCATGAGGGGGAAGACGAGCAATGCTTCCTCGATCTGAACCAGATTTTCCGGGATGAGTTGGAATTGTATCTGGCCGACCCGTTTTTCAAGCACCGGGTGGAGAAGGAATTTGACTTCACTTCCGGTCTACCGCCCATTCACGGTCATTATGTGGACTTCAGCCAAAGCTTCCGGCACCTGGTGGACAACGCCCTGGAAGCTATGGCTGACAGTGAGCGCCGTGTGCTGACGGTAACCACTGCCTTACAAAAAAATTGTCGAATCCTGCGGGTGGGGGACACTGGCACCGGTATTGCCCCTGGGACCCAGGCGCAGCTTTTTCAGCCCTTTTTCACCACCAGGAGCATGGCGAACCAGCCCCGGGCCGGGTTGGGTTTGTTCATGGCCCAACGGCTGTTGGGCCCCTACAAGGGACAAATTTCCATCGAGAGCCACCCCGGACAGACCTGGGTGACGGTGTGCCTGCCGGTGATATAGGGGCTTAATCCTAAGAACTCTTAGACCCGGGGTTTGGCCCAGATCTCTAAAACCGAGAGCTTGAGGAAGCGTTTGGACGCGGCGCTTTTCACGACCGCCACAGTATCCCAGCCCCGGGCGGTACCCGCGGTGGCCACCACCTCGGCTTCTTCCGGAATGAGTCCGGCGTCCACCGCTTCCATAACGATTTCGCAGCATACCTTCATGCCCTGACCCAGGCGCCGCAGGGTATTGGCGATGAGCAGGGTAGGGGCGCTGCCTTTGAATTGATCTGCCAGGCTGGTTTCCAGAGAGTGGGTCAGGATGGTGGTTTTGAGGACCTTGCCCCCCAGGCGGGTGATTTCCTCGAAGTGCTCGGGAAGGAATTCATCGATATTAGGCCCTTTGAACCCTACGGAATGTCCCACCACCACCAGGTTGAGATCCTTCCCGGCCAGCCGTCGGGCGGCTTGGACCGCGGAGTCGCCGGTGGTGGATGCCATCACGATATGCTGAAAACCCTCTGCCGCGGCTTTATCCAGGAGTTCAATACAAGCCTGGGTGTTCTTGGTGCCTGCTTCGCTGAAATACCATACTTCGCGCCGAACCATGGGAATCCCCCTTGGATGAACAGAAATTTTATTTAAAGATCGCTTAGACCTGCATATCTTGGGGCAGAAAAACAACTTCCCGCTCCAGTTTGATGCGGAACCGCTGCCACACGGACTCCTGGATAGCTGCCATTAAGGTTACCATCTGAGCCGCGGTGGCTCCACCACGATTGATAATAAAGTTGGCGTGCTTCCGGGAAACCTGGGCCTCGCCGAGGCTGTGACCCTTCCAGCCGGCCTCTTCAATGAGCCGGCCCGCGGATGGGCCTTGGGGCGGATTCTTAAAAACACTGCCGCAGGTGCGGGGATGGGAAGGCTGGCGGAGGCGGCGTTCCTCCAAGAGTTCCCGCATGGTTCGCTGGATCTCTTTCGGGGAGCTCTCCGCCGACACGAGAAACTCGGCTTCCACCACCAGCCAGTGGGGTTGGTGAAGCAGGCGGGAAGTGCGGTATCCGGGGGCCACCTCGGTGTCGGTCAATTCTTTGAGTTCCTGCTCCGGCGTCGCCACCCAGACCCGCTTCAAATGCTGTCCCAGATTGTGGCCATGGGCCCCGGCGTTGAGGCGCACCGCGGCGCCCACCGTCCCGGGGATGCCCGCCAAAAACTCGAAGCCTCCCAGACCCCGGGCCGCCAGGGTTCTGGCCAGACGGGGGAGAGCGACCCCGGCGCCCACCCTGACGGTCTCGCCTCGAATTGCCAATTGCTGCAGGCTCCTGGCCAGATGCAAGGTGATCCCGGGCAAACCGGCGTCGTCAATCAGGAC
>CAZLRL010000010.1:0-17017 GCA_964561645.1 uncultured Desulfobacterales bacterium | reverse complement strand
GATGGGGCCGAAGGCATGCTGGCCATGAACAGCCGGGGGGCCTATACCATCGCCCAGGATGAGAATTCATGCGTGGTGTTCGGCATGCCCAAGGAGGCCATCAGAAGAGGAGGCGTCAACAAGGTCCTGCCTCTGTCCCGCATCCCCGACGAAATCCGCCGGGTACTGTCCGCGCCTCCCTCCTGAATCTTTCTCCATAGTCTGGAATTGAACGAGCACCGGCAGTTTTATAATACCCAGATCTTATGTAGGGGCACGGCTTGCCGTGCCCAGGCGCAGGCTAAAGCCTGCGGCTACAGAATTTAGAAAACGTAGGGTGGGCACCGCCCACCAATTCCTAAGCGCTTAAAGTAACTGTAAGGTCTCAGGCAATCTTAGCCCGTTCCCCAGCTCCCGCTTGGGAACGCATTGGATCCAAAGCTCCTGCTTTGGCGTTCATGTGGGGACTAACTGCGCACCATTAAACACTGACCTTTGATGGACAAGATCGTGTAGGGTGCGTCTTACGCACCATCCATTATTTTTCCTTAGGTGGTTCCACCACTTGCCTCAATTGACAAGAATCAGTCTGTAGGGTGCGTCTTACGCACCATTAATTGCTGTTCCTGGGATATCCCACCCTGCCCCTCAATTGACAAGCATCAGCAGAACCAGTACCTTAACATTCTGGGAAAAAATTTTACTCTGGGAGAGAATTTAGTGCTGAAACTGGTGGGGTTTGACTGCGACGGGGTCCTGTTTGATTCCCGGGAGGCCAATACCGAGTTCTACAATAGTATCTTGAGGCAATTCGATCTCCCTCCCATGACCTCCAATGCGGTGGATTATGTACATTCGCACACAGTCCACGAGTCTCTGGAGTATCTCTTCCGGGAAAGCCCCAGGCTGGCGGAGGTGCTGGATTACTGCCGCACCATCGACTATCAGCGCTTCATCCCCCTGATGATAGAGGAACCCCATCTCCGGGAATTTTTAAGCTTCCTCAGGCCCCGGTTTTACACCGCCCTGGCCACCAACCGCACCACTACCACCCAGGCCGTGCTGAACTATCACGCTCTGGCGGACCAGTTCGATCTGGTGGTCTCGGCCCTGGACGTCACCCGGCCCAAGCCCCATCCCGAATCCTTCTGGCGCATCCTGGAGCACTTCAACCTGAGACCCGGCGAGGTCATCTACATCGGTGATTCCAAGGTGGATGAGCAGTTCGCCCACAACGCCGGCGTGCCCCTGGTAGCCTACCGCAATCCCGGCCTCAAGGCGGAATTTTATCTGGACTCTTTTGCCGCCGGCCCCCAATTGATCCAGGAGCTCACTTAGGGTTGGATGGCCTAAACCTAAACCCCGGACATGAGTCGGTCGAAGTCAGCCACGGTGACCGCCGGAGAAGTGGTGAACGCGATGCCCGACAGCCTGGCCAGGGCCACCGAGAACTGCATGGCCTGACTCTCTCCCGGAAATTCGACGATAAACAGGAGGTCGTATTCCCCCAGCAAGGCGTACATGCCCTTGACTTCACCCTGAAATTGCTGCGCCAGCTTGACGGTCTTTTCGGTGCGTTCGGCGCTGATTTGCTTGACCGCGTCGGTGGAATATTTTCCTAACATCAAAAAAGTTGCCATGATTGTACCCTCCTCCTGGTAGCCGGTGTGCCAACCCGGCCCCTTGGCGGCACCTTAACAAAACCATCCGGCGATGTCAATAATTTCTTTAGAGATGTGAACAGGTTAGCTTAATTGACTCCAATGCCCAGCGGTAATTTTTACCATCTCCAGGGGATAATTTAATTGACTCTGAAAAATTTGACGAAATAATATAGACTTTGGAATTCATCTGGGGTGGGGACCTCTAATTCCATCCCTCGGCACGCTCTCACCTGTTTGAGTGGCTGGCCAACTCTTCCGAGGAGGAAAAACCCATGAAGAAATATCAATGTGAGGTGTGCGGTTATATTTATGACCCCGCCGAAGGCGACCCCGAGGCTAATATCCCTCCCAACACCCCTTTTGAAGATTTGCCCGCTGATTGGGTCTGTCCCATTTGCGGGGCCACCAAAGATCAATTCACCCCGGTCGACTGAGGCGCCGGCTTTAAGAAAGCCCCAGCAGTTCTTTTAACTTAGGATCCTTTGCAGTAATGGCTAAAGACAAACAACCGCCTGGCGTCAATGCAGGCCAGGGAGACATACGGAAAAAGGCCCGCTGGCAAGAGTACGGCGAATCCATCTTCATCGCCCTGGCTCTGGCCCTGATTATCCGGGCTTTTCTGGTCCAAGCCTTCTCTATTCCCTCCGGTTCCATGGAGCCCACCCTGCTGGTGGGCGACTATCTCCTGGTAAACAAATTTGCCTACGGCATCCGCAACCCTTTTAGCAACAACGTCTGGGTCCCCTGGGGCGAACCCCAGCGGGGCGACGTGGTGGTCTTCATCTACCCCATGGCTCCGGACAAGGATTATATCAAGCGGGTGATCGGCCTGCCGGGTGACCGCATCCAGATCATCAACAAGAAACTTTATATTAACGGACGCATCACCGAGATCCCGCCGCCCTCTGATGACCCGGGAGCCCCCCGGGCGGTCTACCGGGAGCCGGAAATCACCCCCACGGAAAGAGACAATTTCGGCCCGGTGGTGGTCCCCAAGGACTCCTATTTTGTCATGGGGGACAATCGGGATAAGAGCTATGACAGCCGCTTCTGGGGTTTTGTGCCCATGAAAAATCTCCGGGGACGGGCCTTCATTATTTACTTTTCCTGGGAGGGCTCCGGCCAGCCCAACGAGACTCTGCTGCCCTCTTTGTTCGAGGGCTTCAAAGGCCTGATCCTCACCTTCTCCTGGGACTCCAACGCCTTTAGGGTGCGCTGGAACCGCATTGGTAAAATAATCAATTGAGACAGTGACCCAAGGGCCGAAGCTTTCCTCTCTATTCTCTGAGGTATTTCCCTCCATGTTTCTTTTTTCCCCCATCCGTCTGCGGCCCTTCCTTTTTCGGGGAAAGCTTTTTCTGTGGTTCCTTCTTCTCATGGTGGGATTGGTCTCCGGGAGCTGCCAACCCAGGCCCGAGTCCCCCCTGCCGGTCTTCGGCTCTCCCGACTCTCCCCGCCTGCGGCAGGTGGTGGCCGGCCTCCGGTCCGGACTGGCCCCCAGGCCGCTTGAAGTGGTTACTGTCCCGGAGTTTGGCGCCGCCGGTGACGAAGCCCTCAACCGTATCCGGGCCCAAAAGCCCCCGCTGCTCCTGGTCCTGGGCAGCCCGGCCCTTCTCCGGGTGGCCCCGGTGGAAAAGCGTCTTCCCGTAGTTTTTGCCATGGTGGCCGATCCCTACGTCACTGGCGCCGCAGACGACCCCAGCCACCCGGAACTGCATCAAAAAAACCTTACCGGTATCGCCTCACCGCCACCGGTCCAGCCCGCCCTGGAACAAGGGGCCCGGCTCTGGGGGGAAGAAACCTGGGGCCTGCTGTACGATCCCCGGGAGGGCCAGGCTGTGGAGGTGGCCCGTCTCTTTACCAAGACGGCCCCCGAGTACGGCCTCACTCCCCTCACCGAGACTTCCTTGGACGCGGCCACGGACCTGCCGGCCCTGAAGAAACTTATCTCCCGGGGCGCCCGGGTCCTGTATCTGCCGCCCACGGCCACAGCCAGCCGCTATGCCCCCCTGATCCTGTCCTGGGGCCGGGATCGCCGGGTCAAAGTGGTGAGCAGCCATCCGGAGGCGGAGCACCAGGGCGCGATTCTGTGGGTGGCCCTGGACTACCGGACCTTGGGGAAGGAAGCCGCGTCCCTGGCCCAGCGGGTTCTGGCGGGGGAAAGCCCCGAGAATATTCCTTTGCAAGAAAAAATGCCTTTACAGATTGAAGCGGATGAGAGTTTATTGCGCCATTGGAGCGGCTATCCCGGTATTCCGGCAAACTGATCCTTGGACTGCCCAAGTTTAACTTGGGCACGAGAAATAAAAATTATGATTTAAGATTATGCAGGGTGCGTTTTGCGCCCCATAAATTACTCTGGCATAAAATTTCCCTTCGGAGACAAGAGCTTCTCACCCAATCTCACTTAACAATCCCGGCAAAAAATGGTATCCCTTCCCCATTGACCAAAACAAGCTGCCCTTTTTCGAACCTCAGGAGGCCAGGCATGACCCTTCCCCCGAAGCTGGATCCTTCCACCTGGAATCCCGCGATTACCATTATTTCCTACCAACTGGATAATGGCTTGCGAATCATGGTGCTGCCCGACCACGCCGTGCCGGTGGTCTCATTGCAAATACATTATCAGGTGGGCTCCAAAAACGAACTTCCCGGCATCACCGGCATCAGCCATCTCTTTGAGCACCTCATGTTCAGGGGCACCGAGGAACTGGGCCCCGAGGAGTTCGCCCGCCGCCTCCAATCCAAAGGGGGCGAAATCAATGCTTTCACCACTAAGGACCACACCTCGTATTTTGAGAACCTGCCCACCGAGCACCTGGAGTTGGCCCTGCAGTTGGAAGCCGATCGCCTTCAAAACCTCAAGCTGGATGAGGAAAATTTCCAGACCGAGCGGGAGGTGGTCATCAGCGAAAGGAAGCTCCGCAGCGTCGACAGCCCCTTCGGCCTGGTGGAAGAGCAGTTGTTTGCCGCGGCGTATACCCAGCACCCCTATTCCTGGCCGGTCATCGGCTGGGACCAGGACCTCCGCCGCATGACCCTGGCCGATTGCCAGGCTTATTACCGGACCTACTACCATCCGGGCAATACCACCATTGTGATCGCCGGGGACGCGGAGCCCGAAGCGGCCCGGGACCTGGTTTCAAAACACTTCGGCCACATTAAAAGCCCCGGCCCTCCCACTTTTCCCCAGGTCACAGAGCCGCCCCAGCGAGGCGAACGCCGGGTGGTGTTCAAGAAGGTATCCCAGGTGGAGGCCTTTCTGGCTGGCTTTCACGTAGTAGGCCTGGATCACCCGGATATTTATCCCCTGACCCTTTTGGAAGTGGTCCTGTCCGGGGGCAGGGCCAGCCGCCTGTACCAGGAATTCGTGCGCCCCGGCCGGGTGGCCGATTTGGAGGCCTACCTGGCCCCGCCGCCCTGGTCGGCCCAGGACCCCGATCTGTTCCTTTTCCGGGCCGTAGCCGCGCCCGGCACCGATTTGGCCCAATTGGAGGCGGACTTGTGGCATTCCCTGGAACGTCTCAAGGAGGACGGGGTTGAGGAGGCCGAGTTGGGCCGGGCCCAAAAAATCCTCAAAGCCCAAACGGTTCAAGGGCTGGCCAAAAACTTTTTCCGGGGTTTGTTGGCGGGGCTGTTCCAGTTGAAAACCGGCGACGCCCAGCGCCTCAATGATATTTTAGGCTTTTACGACGCGGTGAGCCGGGATGATCTGACCCGGGTGGCCCGGCATTACCTGACTGAAGACAACCGCACCGTGGTCACCCTGAAACCAGTTTCCTCGGCCGAGAGTCAAGCTCTCGGGACTCTTTCATAAGGTCTCCCACCATAATCCTGGTTCCCAAGCTCGCGCTTGGCAAGAAAGAAATGAACTTCGAGAAAGCAAAGGAAGACCCATGACCGAATACCTTTCCCCAATTTACCAGGCGAGTCTGCCCCATGGGATGAATCTTTTGGGCCTGGAATACCAACGGGTGCCCTGGGTGAGCCTCACCTGCATGGTGAAGCGGGGCGCGGAGACCGACCCGCCCGGGAAAGCAGGCCTGGCCGACTGGACCGCTGAATTCCTCACCCTGGGCACGAAGCGATATTCTCAACGGGAACTGGCCCAAAAGGTGGAATCCATGGGGGCCAACCTTCGGGCCCGGGCCGAATATGACGCCACCTATATCTCACTGGACGGCCTGGCCGAGGACTTTGCCGCGCTGATGGAGATTTTGGCGGAGGTGGTGCAAAACCCCAGCTTTCCCGAGGAAGAATTCCCCCTGCTCCTGGAGCGGCGCCGGGCCGAGCTGGCCCATCTCCTCGATGATCCCCGGGAAGTGGCCACCCGGCATTTCCGCCGCCTGGTTTTCGGCCCCGCCCCTTACGGCCAGGCCGTCCGGGGCGAGCCGGAGAGTCTGGAAGCCTTCAGTCTTGCCGATCTCACCAGCCATTATCAGCGGGAATTCGCGCCCAATGTCACCACCATGGTGGTGGTGGGTATGGTACCCCAGGCCCGGGTGCTAGAAGAGGCCCACCATTTTTGGGACGGCTGGCAGGGCGGCGGCCCGGTGAGCCCGGCCCATACTACTGCACCGTCGGAGCTGGCTGCTCCCGGCCTCTACCTGGTGGATAGGCCAGAGCTGACCCAGAGCGAAATCCGTATGGGGCACCTGGGTCTCCCCCGTCATCACCCCGATTATTTCCCCCTGCGCCTGGTCAACTACATCCTGGGGGAGGGCGGCTTCTCGTCCCGGCTCATGACCCGCATCCGCTCCGATCTGGGTTTCACCTATGGCATCCGCAGCCGCTTCTTTTTTCGGCGGGCTCCCGGTCCTTTCATCGTCTCCACCTTTACCCCGGCGGAAAACACAGCCCAGGTGGTGCAGGAAATCGGGGAAGTGATGCAAAATGTCCGGACTAATGGCGTTACGTCCCGGGAATTGTCGGAAGCCCAGAGCTATTATGTGGGCCACTTTCCCCTGGGTCTCGAAACCTCCCGCTCTATTACTAGCCAGGTACTCAACATCGATCTGTATGATCTGGGCTTGGACTACCTGTCGCGCTATTGTGAAAATATTGAGGGAGTCACCCTGGAAGCCGCCCAGCAAGTGGCCCAGACCCATTTACACCCCGAGGCCCTGGTTACCCTGGTAGTGGGGCCGGCAGCCGGATGCCGGGCCGCTCTGGAGGAACTCGGAGCGGTTACTGTAATTGAAGGGTAAGATTATTTTTTCTTGACAAATTTCCTGCGATGGTATGAGATACAAAAGATTTGTGAAAAAAAGGATAAGCCCTTTGGGGACCATTTACGTTAGGAGGAGAATTGCATGCACAAAACCCCACTGTTGGATCAACTGGAATCCGGTCCATATCCCAGCTTTGTAAAGGATTTGAAGCGGCTAGCCGCCCAGAAGCCCCAGGTCGCTGACCTGCTGGGGCAACTTGAGAGATCCTACAAAGAAAAAATCACTCACTGGAAGCACGGTGGTATCGTGGGCGTGCTGGGTTACGGCTCCGGCATTATCGGCCGCTATTCCGATCTGCCGGATGAATTTCCTGGCCTGGAGCACTTCCACACCATGCGGATCAACCAACCCTCCGGTTGGTATTACACCACCGAGGCTCTGCGGGAGCTGTGCGACATCTGGGATAAGCATGGCAGCGGCGTCCTCAACATGCACGGCGCTACCGGCGACATCATCTTCCTGGGTTGCCACACCGATAACCTGGAACCGTGCTTCGCAGACCTCACTGCTAAAGGGTGGGACATCGGCGGTTCCGGTTCGGCCATGCGCAGCCCTTCTTGCTGTGTGGGACAGTCCCGCTGCGAGTGGTCCTGCTATGACACCATGGAGGCCTGCTATCAGCTTACGCAGGAGTTTCAGTTTGACCTGCACCGGCCATCATATCCTTACAAGTACAAGCTGAAGTTCTCCGGCTGCCCCAATGACTGCGTAGCTTCGGTAGCACGCTCCGACATGTCCATGATCGGCGTCTGGAAAGACGACATCCGCATCGACCAGTCCGCGGTGCAGGCCTATGCCGGCGGGGAAATCAAACCCCGCGGCGGCGCCACCCCCTACGACAAGATCGATGTCAAGCTCGATGTGACTGACCTCTGCCCCACCGCCTGCATGGATTGGGACGGCAAGACCCTGAAAATCCGGAACGCCGACTGCAACCACTGCATGCACTGCATCAACATGATGCCCCGGGCCCTCCGCCCCGGCACCGATCTCGGTTGCACCATCTTACTGGGCTCCCACGCCCCCATTCTGGAAGGCGCCCAGATGAGCTGGGTCATCGTTCCTTTTATGAGAATGGAAGAGCCCTTTGCTGAACTGAAGGATCTCACCTATAAGATCACCGAATGGTGGGCTGAGGAAGGCAAGAACCGGGAGCGGGTCGGCGAACTCATCATGCGCATGGGCATGCGGACGTTCCTGGAAGCCGTGGAACTGCCGCCGGTGCCCCAGTCCGTCAAAATCCCGCGGGCCAACCCCTTCTTCTTCTGGCATCAGGCAGATTTCGACGCCGAAGCCGCGGGCCGGAAGTACTATACCAAAGAAGGTTTCGGCTCTTTCAAGACGGAATAACCGCAAGATTTCGAGTTGATTTTCAAAGGAGGAGATAAGCACCATGGCTGAACGAATCACTGATATTGGCCCGCCGCATTTCGGAAAATTCTTGCCGCCGGTCATCAAAGACAATTACGGCAAATGGGTATATCACGAAATTCCGGAACCGGGAGTTTTGAAGCACGTCGCCGAAAGCGGCGCGGAAATTTATTCAGTGCGCATCGGTTCCCCCCGGCTCATAACCACCCTTTTTACCCGGGACCTGTGCGATCTGGCCGACAAATATTGCGGCGGCCATCTGCGCTTCACCAGCCGCCATAACGTCGAATTTCTGGTCTCCGACCAGGCCAAACTGAAACCCTTGTTGGATGATCTGGAAAAGATGGGGCTCCCCAAAGGCGCCACCGGCCATTCCATCACCAATATCGTTCATACCCAGGGCTGGGTCCATTGCCACACCCCCGCCATCGACGCTTCCGGCGTCGTCAAAGCGGTTATGGACGATCTGTTTGAATACTTCGGCAGCCACAAACTGCAGGCCCAGGTGCGCATCTCCTTGGCCTGCTGCCTGAACATGTGCGGCGCGGTGCACTGCTCCGACATCGCCATCTGCGGCGTGCACCGGACTCCGCCCAAGGTTATGCATGAGAGGCTGCGCCATTTATGCGAAATTCCCACCACCATCGCCTCCTGTCCCACCGGCGCCATCCGGCCCCATCCGGATAAGACCCTGAAGAGCGTCACGGTGAACGAGCCTCGGTGCATGTATTGCGGCAACTGCTACACCATGTGTCCGGCCATGCCCTGCTTTGACGAAGAAAAGGGCGGCGTCGCCCTGTTGGTAGGCGGCAAGGTTTCCAATGCCAAGAGCCCACCCATGTTCTCCCGCCTGGCGGTACCGTTTATCCCCAACAACCCGCCTCGCTGGCCGGAAACCGTGGCCACCATCCGCAAGATGCTCATCAAGTACACCGAGGGCGCCAACAAGTACGAACGCGTCGGTGAATGGATCGAGCGTATCGGCTGGGAAAAGTTTTTCGAGGTGTGCGACATTCCATTTTCTTATCAGCATATTGACGACTACAAGTTCCAGGCGTATGATACGTATAGGACGTCAATGCATTTCAAATTTTAAGCAGGTGACCTAAATGGCTCTACCAAAAGATGAACTTGCAGAATACATCTTCAAGATGGTGGAAAAGGCCCAGGGCAAAAAACAGCTCAAGGCCAAAGATATTGAGAAAGCGGTGCTCAAAGAGCACCCCGATCAACCTAAGACCGACGTCAAATTCGCCATCAAGGATCTCATCGATGGCGGTCGCTGCGTCTATACTTACTTCGGGGGCAGCTTCATCGAAATTCCCCACGAGGAAGGCGCCGCCAAGCACTAATGTCCCGGCCCTGTCCTCGATTGCTGCTCACAGCTCTGCGGGGTGGGGCCGGTAAGACCACCCTGACTTTAGGACTCCTGGCCGCATGGCGGGCCGAGGGGCGAAATGTGGTCCCTTTCAAGAAGGGGCCGGACTATATCGACCCTGCCTGGCACGCCCTCGCGGCGGGGAGGCCCAGCCATAATCTGGACCCCTTCCTCATGGAAGGAGAACAGATTAAGGCACTAGTATCCCGTCACGCTCAGGTCGCGGATGCCCTGCTGATAGAGGGCAACCGCGGCCTTTTTGACGGCCTCGACGCCCGGGGCACTTATAGCACCGCAGAACTGGCCAAGCTCCTGAAAGTACCGGTGGTGCTGGTGGTTGATTGCTCCATGACCACCCGCACTGCAGCCGCCCTGGTAATGGGCTGTCAACACTTTGACCCCGAGGTGAATCTCGCCGGGGTCATCCTCAATCAGGTGGCCCGTCCCCGTCACGAAGCTATTCTGCGCCACACCATTGAGCACTACTGCCAGGTCCCGGTGTTGGGAGCCGTGCCGCGTCTGAAGTGCGCGGTCTTTCCCGAGCGCCACATGGGTCTGGTACCTCCTCCGGAACACCGGGCCGCCCAGCAGGCCGTACAGGCCGCCAAAGATCTGGCCCAACGTTACCTGGACTTGCCGGGTCTCTGGCAGGTGGCTTCCGAGGCTCCGCCGCTGCCCGCGGCCGCCCAACCTCTTTTCCCGGTCGTAGATCTCCAAAATCCGGTGAAAATCGGCATCGTCCGGGATGCGGCCTTCCAGTTCTACTATCCGGAAAACCTGGAGGCCCTGGAGCAGGCGGGAGCCCGACTGGTTTATCTGAGCGCCCTGACTGATGCGGAACTGCCCTCGGACCTGGACGCCCTCTACCTGGGGGGAGGCTTCCCCGAGACCAACGCCCCGGCGCTGGCCGCTAACCAGAATTTCCGGGCCGCGCTTCGCCGGGCTGCGGAAGACGGCTTGCCCATCTATGCCGAATGCGGCGGCCTCATGTATCTGGGACGCTCCCTAAAGACCCTGGACGGCCGCTCCTATCCCATGGTTGGGCTTTTGCCCCATGATTTCCTCATGGGAAAAAGTCCCCAGGGGCACGGCTACACGGTCCTGGAAGTGGAAGCCGAAAATCCCTATTTCCGACCCGGCACCCGTCTCAAAGGGCACGAATTTCACTACTCCCGCCTGCAACCGGAGCCCGGTCCCGACGCCCAGCTGGTCTTCCACTTGGCTCGCGGAACCGGTATTTGCGGCCGCCGGGATGGCCTGGTTTACAAAAATGTTCTGGCCACCTACACGCACCTCCACGCCTTGGGGTCCCCGGATTGGGCCCCGCGCCTGATACGCAAAGCCCTGGAACATGGGCACCGGCGAATTGCGGCCTGCCCCGAACCAGACTCCTGCAAAGCCGCCCCGGTCACTACCACGCGTCGGGGGGCCACCGGCTGATTTTTCTTGACAAGGGGGGTGGGTTTTAATATACGAAAAATAGACCCTTGTGAAAAAAAGCATAATACCTGGGCTCCGGGGACGGCTCTCGGTCTCTTGCCAAGGTTGCGGACCGCCGGAAAAACCCGGGAGGCGCAGGAGCCCATGCTGCCCGTGAGGCCCAGGGGTTGCTTTCCATAAGATCTCCATAACGGTCTGAGGTTAGCCAATTTTCAAAGGAGGTGTACGTATGGCATGGCGTGTGGAAGTAGACGCTGACAAATGTACCGGCGACGAGGAATGCGTCAACGTTTGTCCGACCGGCACTTTTGAAATGCAGGATGAAAAAGCGGTCGTGGTGGCCGAGGACGAGTGCCTGGGCTGTGAAAGCTGCATCGAGGTCTGCGAGGCTGGGGCCATCACTGTGACCGAAGTATAACTACATTTAGAGGTGAATGTTTATGGCATGGCGTGTGGAAGTGGACGCTGACAAATGCACCGGCGACGAGGAATGCGTCAACGTTTGTCCGACCGGCGTCTTTGAAATGCAGGATGAAAAAGCGGTCGTGGTGGCCGAGGACGAGTGCATTGGCTGTGAAAGCTGCATCGAGGTCTGCCCCTCTGGGGCCATCACCGTGACTGAAACTTAAACCACAATTTTCTACCTCAAAAAAATAATCCCGGCCTCCAGCAGGCCGGGATTTTTTTGTGACAATGGCAGTCCGGGTACGGAACCGGGTTACTCAGCTTACTCCGGCCCCTCCCGGCAGCTCTGGCATTTCTTCAAGGGGATCAACTCCTCCGGGGTGGCGTCCCGCACCTCCACTACCTTGACCTCATAATACAGATCTTGATCCGCCAGGGGATGGTTGAGATCCAGCACCACATTTTCATCCTGAACTTCCATGATGGTCAAGGCATGTTCGGGAGGAAAAGGCAGGATGCTCGGAAGCACCTTCTGCCCAACCTGCAGCTCGATATCGGGAGAAAAGCGCTTCTTGCTCAAGACCCGGATATTGTCCGGATCGTAGGAGCCAAAGGCCTCCCTGCACGGCACCACAAACTTTACCGTCCCCTGATCCGGGGACAGGCCCCAGAGGCGGCGTTCCAATCCCGGCAGCACCTCGTCGCACCCCGCGATAAACACCAGATACTCAGGTTCCGCGGCCGAACCGCGCATAAATTCACCATTTTCAAGCTGAAGTCGATATGCCAAACGAACAAATTTATCCTGTGAAACGATGGTCATAGATTTCTCCTTGTGTTACTCATGATATAATAATCTCTGACAGGCACGTTTGTGTCAAGGCGCTATGATCTCCAAAGCCAGACTCAATGAAATCCCGGAAATTCACCGTCTCCTGGCGGAGCACTCCGGCGAGTGGAACATCCTGCCCCGTTCCCTCTCCGAACTCTATAGCTTTGTCAGGGATTTTTTCGTCTACCGGCAGGACGGCCAGGGGCCCATCCTGGGCATCGCCGCACTCCATGTTTTCTGGGAGGATCTGGGGGAAATCAGGTCCGTGATGGTCATTCCGGTCCACCAGCGCCGGGGTATCGGCAGGCAACTGGTCCAAAGCTGCCTGGAGGAAGCCCGCACCTTGGGGCTGAAACAGATTTTTGTCCTCACGGACCGCCTGGACTTCTTCCAGCGCCTGGGGTTTCAGGAATTCCCCCGGGAACAGCTTCATCCCCGGATCTGGGCCGACTGTGTCAAGTGTTTAAAATTTCCCCACTGTGACGAAATACCCATGATGCTGGAGCTGCCGGAGGTGCCTTGACCTCCGGATAAAAATTTTTATCTTTAATTTTAGAGGCTTGCGCTTGAGAAAAGTTCGGCCCGGACCGAAAAAAAGAGGAGGCCCCGGTCCCCAAAAGCGACCTCAGGGGAGAGGGCGGGAAACAGGCTCCCTGTCCGGGTCGTAGACCCTGGCTCTTCAGATATCTTTCGCAACCTTTTAACATAATGATACGGAGAACAACTAAAACTCTATGTTCGACCTTGTTCTGAAAAAAGTTTTTGGCAGCAAAAATGAGCGTGAGCTGCGGCGTATGG
Source organism: uncultured Desulfobacterales bacterium (assembly GCA_964561645.1). GTDB lineage: Bacteria > Desulfobacterota > Desulfobaccia > Desulfobaccales > 0-14-0-80-60-11 > JBGSLA01. Next base: position 3,919 of record CAZLRL010000010.1, on the reverse strand, counting down.
CTCCCCTGGTGGACCAGATAACCGCTTTAGAGCCGGAAATACGGCAACTTTCCGACGCGGACCTGGCCGCCCAGACCCCCCACTTCCGGGAGCGGCTGGACCAGGGCGAGCCCCTGGATGACCTGTTGCCCGAAGCCTTCGCGGTGGTCCGGGAGGCCTCCCTGCGGGCTCTGGGCATGAGACCCTTCGACGTTCAGCTCATCGGCGGCATCGTCCTCCACCAGGGCAAAATCGCGGAAATGAAAACCGGTGAAGGAAAAACCCTGGTGGCCGTGCTGCCCGCCTATCTCAATGCCCTCACCGGCGACGGTGTGCACATCGTCACGGTCAACGACTACCTGGCCCGCCGGGATACCCACTGGATGGGCGGGGTTTTCAATCTTTTGGGTATGCGGGTGGGCACCATCCTCCACGGCCTGAGCGACGAGGAGCGCCGCTGGGCTTACAACGCCGATATCACCTATGGCACCAACAACGAGTTCGGTTTTGACTATCTCAGGGACAACATGAAATTCGCGCTGTCGGATTATGTGCAGCGGGAATTTAATTTTGCCATCGTGGACGAAGTGGACTCCATCCTCATCGACGAAGCCCGCACCCCGCTGATCATTTCGGGGCCCGCAGAGGAATCCACCAATCTCTACTATATCCTGAACAAGGTGGCCCCGCAGCTCAAACAGGATCAGCACTTCACGGTGGACGAAAAGGCCCGCAGCGTGCTCATTACCGAAGAAGGCATCGCCCGGGCCGAAAAACTCCTGAACCTCGACAACATCTATGATCCCCGTAATATCGAGGTGCTGCACCATCTGAACCAGGCTCTGAAAGCCCATCAACTCTTCCAGCGGGATGACGAATATATCGTCAAAGAAGGCCAGGTCATTATCGTGGACGAATTTACCGGCCGCCTGATGCCGGGCCGGCGCTACTCCGACGGTCTCCACCAGGCCCTGGAGGCCAAAGAGGGCGTGCGCATCGAAAACGAAAACCAGACGCTGGCCACCATCACCTTCCAGAATTACTTCCGCATGTACAACAAGCTCTCGGGCATGACCGGCACCGCGGACACCGAAGCGGAGGAATTCAAAAAGATCTATAACCTGGATGTCATGGTCATCCCGACCCATAAAAAGATGATCCGGGAGGATCACCCCGATGTCATCTATGGAACCGGGGAAGAAAAATTCCAGGCCGCGGTGGAGGAGATTAAAGAATGCCATGAGCGCGGCCAACCGGTGTTGGTGGGCACCACCTCCATCGAAAAATCGGAACACCTGAGCAAGCTCCTGAAACGGGATGGCATCCAGCACGAGGTCTTAAACGCCAAGCATCACGAAAAGGAAGCGGAAATCGTGGCCCAGGCCGGCCAGCTCGGCCATGTCACCATCGCTACCAACATGGCCGGCCGCGGTACCGATATTGTTTTGGGCCAGGGCGTGGTGGAGCAGGGCGGCCTGCACATCCTGGCCACCGAACGCCACGAAGCCCGGCGCATCGACAACCAGCTCCGGGGCCGCTCCGGCCGTCAGGGGGACCCAGGCTCTTCCCGTTTCTACCTGTCCCTGGAGGACGACCTGCTCCGCATCTTCGGCTCCGACCGCATCAAGGGCCTCATGGGCCGCATGGGCATGTCCGACGGCGAGCCCATCGAACACCGCATGGTCAGCAATGCCATAGAAAAAGCCCAGATGCGGGTGGAATCCCACAACTTTGATATCCGCAAACACCTCCTGGAATACGACAATGTCATGAACCAGCAGCGGGAGGTGATTTACGCCCAGCGCCGCCAGATCCTGGGCGGGGAAAATTTGAAAGAAGATTTCCTGGACATGGCCGAAGAGGTGCTGGAAGACTTGGTGGCCGAATATGCCCAGGACCATGCTCTGGGTGAAGCCGACTTGAAGGGGTTGGAAGATGCGTTCCAACGCCAGTTCGGCTTCCGGTTTCCTCTGATAGGTCATGAGGACGGCGATCTGGAAGACCTCCTGGCGGAAAAAGTCAAAGAACGCTATGAGGCCAAATCCGAAGAAATCGGTCCGGAAGTTTTTGACCACCTCCAGCAGATGGTTATGCTCCAGATCGTGGACAACCACTGGAAGGACCACCTGCTCTCCATGGACCACCTCCGGGACGGCATTGGCCTCCGGGGCTACGCCCAGCGGGACCCGTTGCGGGAGTACCAGAAGGAAGGCTACGAAATGTTCATGGATCTGGTGCACCGCATCAAAGCCGACACCGTGGGCACCCTTTTCCACCTCCAGGTGCAGCCTCACCGGGAGGTGCCCGAGGAAGCCCGCCCGGCCGAGCAGCAGCTCAGCTTCAGCCACGGCGACGGCGGTGAGAGCCCCCAGCCTGCGCAGCGCCAACAAAAAAAGGTGGGCCGCAACGCCCCCTGCCCCTGCGGCAGCGGCAAAAAGTACAAAAAGTGCTGCGGGAAGTGATGGTTGGAAAAGGGGACCAGGGTCACAGATATCCCTGCTCTCTGCCACACCTTCTCCGCCAACCCCTTATTCAGGTAGCACCGGCATCCTGCCCGTGCTCAACTGCCTTCTGAATTGACAAAATGGACCCCATGACCAAGATCGATCTGAAAAAGGACCTCAAGCCGTTTTATACCGCTTCGCCGGACCAAATATCCCTGGTGGAGGTCCCGCCCCTCCGTTTTCTCATGGCCCAGGGGCAGGGGGACCCCAACACCGCGCCCGCGTTTCAGCAGGCCACCGAAACTCTGTTCCGCTTGTCCTATACACTAAAGTTCATGGCCAAAGAAGAACAGGGGCAGGATTACACCGTCATGCCCCTGGAAGGCTTGTGGTGCGCCGACGGTGATCTCACCGCCTGTACCGAGGGCCTTCGGGAGGAGTGGAAGTGGACCCTCATGATTCTGCAGCCCGACCTTATCACTAAAGAAATGGTGGCTGCGGCCCGGGAAGCGGCTCAAACCAAGAAAGACGCCCCGCCCCTGTACGACACCACCTTCGGCCGCCACACCGACGGCCAGTCCGCCCAGGTCCTGCACGTGGGACCATACGGCGACGAGGCCGCCACCATCGCCCGGCTGCACCGCTTCATCAAGGAAAAAGGCTACCATTTCGGGGGCCCGCACCACGAGATCTATCTGAGCGACCTCAGGCGCACTGCTCCGGAGAAGCTCAAGACCATCCTGCGCCAGCCCATTTCCCTGGAGGTCCAAAAGTGATAGTGCCGGGATTTTCCGCGGCGGGTCTCGCCGCGGGCATAAAAAAACAGGGCGGCCTCGATTTGGCCCTCATCACCGCCCCGGAGCAGACCACCGCGGCCGGGATTTTCACCACCAACCGGGTGAAGGCGGCCCCCGTGCTCCTCTGCCGGGCGCGGCTCCGCCGGGGTCGCGCCCAGGCCCTCCTGGTCAATAGCGGCAATGCCAACGCCTGCACCGGCCCCCAGGGCCGACAAGACGCCCGGGATTTGACCGGGGAGGTGGCCCGGCTTTTAGGGATTTCAGAGGCTGCGGTTCTTCCCGCGTCCACCGGGGTCATCGGCCAGCCTTTGCCCGCCGAGCGCATGAACGCGGCCCTGCCCGACCTGGTAAATCACCTGCGCCCCGAGGGCCTCCCCGAGGTGGCTATAGCCATTATGACCACGGACACTCGTCCCAAGACCGCCATTATCCGGGAGAAGCTCTGGGGCCGCGAAATCACTTTGGCCGGCATGGCCAAGGGAGCCGGCATGATCCACCCGGACATGGCCACCCTGCTGTCCTTCGTGTTCACGGATGCGGCCGTCAGTGCGCCGGTCCTGAAAAAGCTTCTGGTCCGGGCCGCCGACCGGAGCTTCAACCGCCTTAGCATAGACGGAGATACTTCCACCAATGATACGGTCCTCCTCATGGCCAGCGGCCGGGCCGGCAACCCGCCGGTGACCGAGCCGGACCAGGCTG
>CAZLRL010000009.1:14719-17159 GCA_964561645.1 uncultured Desulfobacterales bacterium | reverse complement strand
ACTTTGCCGACGCCATCGCTTCCAGGCGTTGTATGCCCGGGATATGGACGTGTTTGTCGGCCCCCGCTGGTGTGCCCGATTTTTCGGTCTGCCTTTGTTTCTGGAAGTGGATGATGTGCCCGTTGAGGGTCACTACCCACCGCTGATTTATCAGCTGGTGCGGGCCAATGTCAGGGCCGACTACCGTCAGTCTGCCGGATTGATCGTACCTTCCGCGCCCCGCCGCCAGCTTATCATCGAGGAGTTTGGTCTGGCTCCGGGGAAGGTCCACCTGGTGTTAAATGGCGCCGACCCACCCGCGGGCCGTCCTCTCACCAAGGCGCAAGCCAGAAACCGCCTTGGGCTCCCCCTGCGCAGCTTCTGTCTGGGCTATGTCGGTTCCATCAACGAGCGTTACGATTTTGACACCATGCTCCGGGCCCTCAAGCTTTGTCAAGGTGAAATCTCCCGGACTTATCTCCTCATGGTGGGCGACGGATCTCATCTCCCCCAGGTGGAAGCCAGGGCCCGGGAACTGGGGCTGGCCGACCGCGTGCTGTTCACCGGTTTTCTTCCAATCGACGAGTTGTCAAAAGTATTGCCGGCCATGGATGTGGGGCTGATGAATCTCCAGGCCGAGGAAGTCAGGCGACACGGCCCTGTGCATACCAAGCTCGCCACCTATGGCCTCTTTGGGTTGCCGGTTATTACCGCTGGGCACACCTGGCTCGGCTATCCCGAAGCTTTGTCGGACTGCGTTACTTTAATTCCCCCGGAAGAGCCCCGGTCTTTGGCTCGGGCCTGCCTGCGTCTGAGCCGCCATCCCCAAGAGCGCCGGCGCTTGGGCGGGGCCTTGAGGCGCTATGTCAAAAAGCACCTGACCTGGAATCATGTAGCTGAAAACATTGTCGATATAATGGCGGCCCCCGGTAAGGCGGCCTGAATTCCCAGGGCTCATTTTTCTTTAGTTTTCAATCAACCTCATGGATGTACCGAAATTTAATAAATAACCCTCCATTGAGGGGAGCATGGATAGCAGCGGCCGCAAAATTGCCCTGAATACGGTACTTCTGAGTGCCACGGAATTTTTCACCCGGCTCGTCAGTCTGGCTTTGATTATTTTGGTGGCCCGGCTGCTCGGCCCGGTGATGTTGGGAATCTATGCCTTCGCCCTGGGCCTCTTGCGGGTGTGCGACATCTTTTTGAATTTCGGCCTGGATCGCTACCTGCAGCGTGAAGTGGGCCGCGAGCCCGAATGGGCCGGCCCCCTGTTCAGCCGGGTCTTTGTTTTAAAAAGCCTGGTGTACTGCCTGGTCCTGGCCGTGGTCCTGGCTTTGAGCTTTACCATCATAGACGAACCCGTAAAACGCGGGGTCCTGTTAATTCTGACCGGGGCCCTCTTTTTTCGCACTCATACTGCTTCTATCGCCGCCTTGTTCCGGGCTCATCAAAAAGCCCAATACGAAGCCACGGTGGTTCTGACCATGCGGCTCCTCTATGGCGGTTTGGGTCTGGCCGCGGTCTTGAGCGGCTACGGTCTCCTGACCTTGGTATCCCTGGAGCTGGGCGCCCAGATGGTGGCTTTCCTGGCCGCGTTCTGGGTCTTCACCCATCGGATCGCCTCCCCCTGGCATAAGGTGACCTGGGCTGACCTCAAAGACCTGGTGGCCTTGAGCAAAGATTTTTTCTTCATCCGCCTGGTCCTGACCCTGTCGAGCTCCCTCAATATCCTCCTGCTGTCCCTGTTGGCCGGCGATCTGGTCACCGGTTTTTACGCCGCCGCGCTGCGTCTGACCTCGGCCTTTGATTTTATCCCCGAGGCCTTCACCGGGTCTTTTCTGCCCGTCATCAGCCGTCAGGCCCGGGAGAACTGGCCGGGTTTTGTGGCCGTCTTTCGCAACTACATCAAGTACCTCATCATCGCGGGCCTGGGCCTGACCGCGGCGTTGGCCAGTATGGCCCCGGACCTTATCCCTCTGGTTTTCGGCCCGGATTTTAAACCCGCGGTGCCGGTTTTGATTCTGCTGGCTCTGGCCCTTAGTTTTGAGTTCCTCAATCTGTCCCTCACCAATGCCCTGATTGCCTTGAACGCCGAAAGCAGGCTGCTCAAAAATTTTACTGCCGTGCTTTTCTTTAATCTTCTGGTCAACCTGCTTCTCATTCCCATCTGGCGGGAGATGGGCGCGGCCTGGGCTGTGGTTTTGGCGGAGTCCCTGGTTCTGGTCCTCCAACTCAAGGCCCTGGGCCGCGACCGCCTGCATTCCCTGGCTTTGGGAAACGTGGTCTGGCGCCCCCTGCTGGCCGGGCTTCTGACCCTGGGCTGGGGATGTTTCCTGATCCGGCTGTCGGTGCCTTTTCCGGCTGCCCTGGCCCTGACCGGCCTGGGTTACTTGGCCGGCTTATTTGCCACCGGCGCCCTGTCCCTCTATGAATTGCAGGCCCTGAAAACCTGGGCCGCGGA
>CAZLRL010000009.1:0-14709 GCA_964561645.1 uncultured Desulfobacterales bacterium | reverse complement strand
GGAGGGTAGACATGCGGCCTAAAAATCCCCTTCCCGGTGTGTCCCTCAGGCCTTTTCCCTATCCGTTTCGGGCCGCCCTGGCCCTGTGTTCGGATATCGACGGCTGCGACCGGACCACGTTTATCCAGGTGCATCGCCATCTCAACGATCCCCACCGAGGCCTGGGGCTGCCAGTGGGAGATTCCTTTTTTCCCTTGGGTCGGGAGCCGGGTCAACTCAGCTTGTTTCTCCCCGACGGCCGCACCCCCAGCCCCGACGCCGACCTGATCCTGGCCGCGCTCAGAGGCGGACTCATTGACAGTCTCCATTCCTGGGGAGATTTTAACGGCTGTCCGCCCAATCCCCCCAAGCTGCGGGCCCTGGCGGAATCCTGCACCAACCTGATGATAAGCGAAGGTCTGCCGGTGAGGGTGTGGATCAACCACGGTGATTCCTTGAACCGCCAGAATCTGCCGGCCCGCCTGCAACCTGACTATAGCGGGGATAATCCCGCCTCGCCGTATTACACCGCTGACCTGGTGCGACGCCTGGGGGTGAAATTTGCCTGGTGTTCCGAACTGTTGCCCTGGCCTCTGTCTCCCCGTCGCCCCCGGCCGACCAGCCTTTTCGCCCGGATGGCCGTCAACACCGGTAAAAACCTGGCCAAACTGTTCCTGGGTCAATGGCGTCAGCGTCGCACCGCGTTCTCCCTCACCAGGCTATGTCAAGTCGCTCCCCTGGCAGACGGTGCGCCTCTGCTGGCTTTCAGCCGCTTCAACCAACACCCCCAGGGCCTGTGGAGCCGGCCCAGCCGCCACACCCTGAGATATGTGTTGCATCCTCAGGTTCTTCAGGATCTTCTCGATCAGGAAGGTTATCTGGTCATATACACTCACCTCGGGCTGCCGCGCCACCGCGACGAAGAGCTATTCCCCGAACCGGACCGTCAGGCCCTGCTGAATCTGGCCCAGGATTACGAAGAGGGTCGCATCTGGGTAACCCCGACATCCCAACTTTTGACCTTCTGGCTGCTGCAGCACTTCCTGCATTGGCAGGCCGTTTGGGAGGGAGAACGCCTGGTTATAACCCTGCAGGCCCTGGATGACCCCGTCACCGGGCCCCGCCGGCCCCAGCCGTTAGAACTGTTTGGCCTTTGCTTTTACTCCCCCCGTCCCGAGGCCACCAGCCTGCGTCTCGACGGCCGGGAGTTGGCCGTGCAAATTTACCCTGCTGATCACACCGGGCAGCTATCCGTGGGCCTGCCTCCGGCCCCGCCCCCCCGGCTGGACGTTCTGGAGGAGGATTAATGCCTCCTTTGGCCTATTATTTTTCCACCTTTCCAGCCTGGAGCGAAACCTTCGTGCGTTCTCAGGTGCAAGCCACCCAGGACCTGGGTCTCTCTTTCCTGCTGGTGGCCAACCGCCGCCCCCGAGGCGGCGATCTCTTTCCCGGCGACCTGCCCCTGGTGGACCGGACCCATTACCTCACCCCGGTCCGCCCCTGGGACTATTTAAAGGCCAATGGTCGGCTGCTCGCCAACTCCCAGGGTCGCTATCAACAGGCCTGGCAGGAAGCCCGGCGCCTGGCCCATCATTCTCCCGGGCAACTGGCGGCCAACGTAAGACACTTGGCCGGAGCAGCCTACCTGAAAAGAATGCTGGAGAGCCACCGGGTGCGGCACGTGCACGTCCATTATGCCTTCGGGGCCGCGGCAATGGCCCTTTTCCTGGACCGGCTCAGCGCCATCCCTTACAGCCTGTCCATTCACGGTTCCGATGTTTTGCTGGAAAATCCTTTGCTGGAGGCCAAGCTGGCCCGGGCCCGTTTCGTGGTGTCCAACTGCCGTTATCATGTCGACAACCTGCGCCGGCGATTCCCTTCCCTGGGGCGTCAACGCTTCTACCTGGTGCACGGTGGGGTGGATCTGGCCGCGCCGCTGTGGTCCTGGCGCCGACCGGTGCAATCCCGGCAGCAGTTGCGCCTGCTTCACGTGGCGCGGCTGGCACCGGTCAAGGGCCAGGATGTCCTTTTTAAGGCCTGCGCCCATTTGACCGATCTGGGGGTTAAGTGGGACTGCCGTGTGGTGGGCGAGGGTCCGGAACGGCCCCGTCTCGAGCACCTGCTCAGAACCCTGAACTTGGAGGACCGGGTGTCCCTGCTGGGGGCCCGCCCCCCGGATGAGGTGGCCCGCCTCTATGACTGGGCCCAGGTGGTGGTCCTGTCTTCTAGGAGCGAAGGCACCCCCATGACCGTCATCGAGGCTATGGCCAAGGCCCGGCCCGTGGTGGCGCCCAGCCTCACCGCGCTGCCGGAGATGGTCCAGGAAGGTGTGACCGGCTGGCTTTTTCGGCCTGGAGACGCCCTTGATATGGCCAGGAAAATCGAGACGTTCTCAAAAAACCCTCAGTTAATCGAGGCCATGGGACAAGCGGGCCGTAAAAGGGCCCAGGAAGGTTACGACCTCGTGCCCAACGCCAAAACTTTTTTAAACCTTCTGGCTCAGGAAGTCCCAAGCCTGGGCCGGCCACCGGAAATCACGGTGCCGTATGTCTGAGCGCTATGCCATCATCACCCCGGCCCACAACGAAGGCCGTTTTTTACCCCAGGTAATTCCCGGAATCGCCGCTCAAGTCCTGCCGCCGGTGAAATGGCTCATCCTGGACGACCGCTCCACGGATGACACCTGGGATATCCTCGCCGCGGCCGCGGCCCGATACCCTTTTCTCGAGCCGGTGCGCCTGACCGGTGCCCCCGGGCGGCGGGTGGGGGCCAACGTGGTCCATCTTTTTAACCAGGGCTTGGCCAGGCTGCCCGAGGACCTGGACTTCGTGGTGAAAATGGATGCGGACGTGATCCTCCCGAGCCACTATTTTGCCACCTTGCTGGCCCGCTTTGCCGCCGACCCGCGCCTGGGTTTGGCTTCCGGCAAAACCTATACCTGGCAGCAGGGGGCCTGGGTCCTGGAACGCATTGCCGACTCCCACGTCACCGGGGCCTGCAAAACCTATCGCCGCGCCTGCCTGCGGGACATGGGCGGCCTGATCCCGGTATTGGGATGGGACATTCTGGACGTGGCCCAGGCCCGGCGCCGGGGCTGGCAAGCGGTCAGCTTCCGGGACCTGCCCCTCTACCATCTGCGCCTCACGGGCTCGGCCCAGGGAATGATGCGGGCCAATTTAAGCTACGGCCGCTGCTATTATGCCATCCGGGCCCATCCCCTCTTTGTCCTGGCCAAAGCCCTTTATCGGGTTGCGGAAAAACCCTATGGCTGGGGATTATTTATTTTGGCGGGATATGTGGGGGCCGCGCTGAACCATCAGCCGCGCCTCGCTGATCCGGGCCTGGCCGCGTATCTCCGACAGGAGCACTTAGCCCGTCTGTGCGGCCGAACCTGGCGGCAGGAGGAACTGCTTCCCCGGAAGATGGCGGCAGGCTATTCAGGATAACCATGATGGGGTATGTGAAGGCCGGAAAGGAGGCCAATTTGACCGACTTTTTTACCGAGGTTACTGCATGAGGCTGCCGGTTATTCACCTTTTAGGGATGAAGATCACTCCCGGCAAGCTGCCGGAACTCCACCGGGAGATCAGCCGCCTCATCCGCCGCCAAAAACCCGGGATTATTCTGTGCGGCAATGTCCACAGCCTGAACCTTTGCCGCCAGTTGCCCTGGCTGGCCGCGTTTTACGACCGGGCCGACATGGTCTACCTGGACGGCATCGGCATTTCCCTGGGGGCCTGGCTCCTGGGCCTGGGGAGTTTTCGTCGCACCACCATGCACGAATGGATCCGGCCGCTGGCCACCTACCTGGCGGAGCAGGGCCACAGCCTCTACCTGTTGGGGAACCCTCCGGGAGTGGCAGCCCGGGCCGCGGCCCACCTGCGAAGCTCCACGCCCCGCCTCCGCATCGTGGGCTGCCACCACGGCTATTTCGACAAGGAAGGACCGGAAAACGACGCGGTCATTGCCGAGATTAATCGCCAGGCCCCTGATATACTCATGGTGGGCTTTGGGATGCCCCTGGAGCAGCGCTGGATCCTGGAAAATCACCGCCGGATCAACGCTCGGGTCTTCTGGGAGGTAGGGGCAGCCTTTGAGTTCTGGGCCGGCGTCACCCCGGCCTGCCCCCGGTGGCTGGGCGATCTGGGTTTGAACTGGCTCTTCCGCCTTCTCCTGGAGCCCCGCCGCCTGGCCCACCGCTACATCTGGGGCAATGCCAATTTTGTCCACCTGCTGCTCAAGGAAAAATTGGCTTCATGAGCAGGATGCGGCTGGCCTGCCAGGGATTTCTTCGGCAAACCGGCCACGCCCAGGAAGATAATCTCCGCCTCAAACCGGCGGCCAACCTGATTTCCGGCCTTACTTGTCGGCCAGGTGAGTGTATTGCGCCCGCCTCTTGGCCTGCTGGTAAGCCTTGATAACCTCACGCTCATAGGCCGCAGTACTGGTCGAGTTGTATTTCCTCAAGGTTCTCCTGATATCGCCATCGTAGCGATTCAGAAATTTTGCCAGCACCGCGGCGCCGCCCATGATGTTTTCCCGGGGATCATAAGGATTGACCCCATAAATTTTGGCGGTGCCCTTGTGCAATTGCATCAAACCGATGCACTTTCCCTGTACCGATCTGGCATCCATGTCATAGCGCGATTCGATGGCACTCACTGCCTGGATGAGATAAGGTGAGATATTATAGCGTTCCGCGGCTTCCTTGATGTACCCCCAGTATTCCTGTTTGAGGTACAGATGGCCTATTTGGGGAGGCTTCTGGGGCCAGGGTGGTTCAGCCCAGGCCGAAGCGGAAGTGATGAGCAACGTCAAGAGCATTAGAAGGCACACTTTTTTCAAACCGGATTTCCCTCCTATACCTAAAACGGCAAATTGCTAGGCCGATATTTTGGGCAAAGTACGAGTGTTGGTACCGATGTTAAAGGAATTGTTGGGCTGGTACCGCTCAAGTGGAAATTTTGGTAGGTTGACCGACTAAGGTAAAAACCCTTGTGTGATTTTTCACGTTATAGAAAAAATTAACCAATGTCAAATACTAACGCATTTTGTTAGCTATATCAGCAAGATTGCTCGACCCAAGCCCCGGACTCTGAAAGAAAGAAATAAGGCGTCACGGTAGACATATATGCAAGACCCGGGCCAGCGACTAGGGGTATGGATAAAAGCCCGGGGGTAGAGGCCGGTGCTATCCGAACCCGAAAAAAGAATACCGAGGTCGATCCTGCCCTTCAGAAATAAAAAAATTTTCCTCCAGGCGGTTAAACTTATATAATGAAATATGAAATCTCCAGTTCACATGTAGTGTAATGTTTAATCTATGAAACTATTTCCGGCACCGCGCCGCCTGCTTAAGTCTCGAAAAAATAAATCCTTTCGGTCCCTTGGCTGTACTTTTTCTTTTTTGCTCTGGTTGGCCCTGCTCCCTGCCTTCATCTGGCTGCCCGCCTGTTCCGAAGGCCAATCCGACCTGCCCCAAAAAACTCCGCCGGTCCCGGTGACCGTAGGCACTGTCATCCAAAAGACCGTGCCGGTCGTAGTCAAAACCATCGGCAATGTGGAGGCCTATACCTCGGTGTCCGTAAAAGCCCGGGTAAGCGGGGAGCTCCAGCGGGTTCATTTCGATGAAGGCCAGGAAGTAAAAGAAGGCGACCTGCTTTTTACCATTGATCCGCGGCCCTATGAAGCCGTGTTAAAAGAGGCCCAGGCCAAGCTGGCCCGGGACCGGGCTCTGTTGAAAAAGGCCCAGGATGACGCCCGGCGTTACGGCCGCTTGATCAAAGACGATCTCATCAGCCGGGAGCAGTATGATCAGATCATGGCCAACGCCCAGGCTCTGGCCGCCACCGTCCAGGCCGATGCTGCCGCGGTGGAACATGCCCGCTTGCAGGTAGGTTACTGCTTCATTCACGCGCCGGTATCCGGCCGCACCGGCAGCATCCTGATCAACCAGGGCAATCTCATCAAGGCTGAAGACGAAAAGAATCCCATCGTGGTCATCCACCAGATTCAGCCCATCTACGTCAGCTTTGCGGTCCCGGAAAAGTATTTTCCGGAAATCAAAGCTGCCAAAGACCAGGGGAATCTGCCGGTAGCCGCGGTTATCGCCGGAAATGAACCCCATCCCCTGCAGGGGATACTCACGTTCATCGATAACCAGGTGGACCCGACCACCGGAACGGTTCGTTTGAAGGGCACCTTCAAGAACTCGGAAAAACGTCTCTGGCCCGGGCAATTCGTGGAAGTATCCCTGGAGTTGGCCTCCCAACCCCACGCCCTGGTGATCCCCGCCCAAGCCGTCCAGACCGGACAGGGCGAGCAGTATGTTTATGTGGTCAAACCGGATCAGACGGTGGATTATCGGACCGTTAAGGTGGAGCGCGTCATGGACGGCGAGGTGGTGGTCCAGAAAGGCCTGGCCGCCGGCGAGCAGGTGGTCACCGACGGCCAGTTGCGCCTGGTCCCCGGGGCCCGGGTGGAGATCAAAGCAGAGCCCCGGCCCCCGGATAAGACCTCATGAATATCGCCGCTCCCTTCATCCGGCGTCCGGTCATGACCAGCCTGGTCATGGCGGCCATTCTGCTCTTCGGCCTCGTGGCCTACCGGCATCTGCCGGTGAGCCACCTGCCCAACGTGGATTTTCCCACCATTCTGGTGAGTGCTTCGTTGCCCGGCGCCACCCCCGAGACCATGGCCGCGGCGGTGGCCACCCCCCTGGAGCGGGAGTTTTCCACCATCGCGGGTCTCGACTCCATGAACTCCACCAATGCTCTGGGGATCAGCCAGATCACGCTGCAGTTCGCCTTGAACCGCAACCTGGACGCCGCGGCCCAGGATGTGCAGGCGGCCATTTCCAAGGCCAGCGGCAGCCTGCCGCAAGATATGCCCAGTCCGCCCACCTTCCGCAAAGTGAACCCCGCGGACATGCCCATTCTCTATGTGGCCCTGAAGTCAAGAACGCTGCCCCTGTCCACCGTGCATGAATATGCCGACACCCTCATGGCCCAACGTATTTCCATGGTCAGCGGCGTGGCCCAGGTCCGGGTTTACGGGGCCCAAAAATACGCCGTGCGGGTCCAGGTAGACCCCCGGGCTATGGCTTCCCGGGGCATCGGCATCAACGAAGTCAGCGCCGCGGTGCAAAAAGGCAACGTCAACTTGCCCACCGGCACCCTCTACGGCCCCCACCATGCCTTCGCGGTGCAGGCCACCGGGCAATTAACCAATGCCGCGGCTTACCGGCCTCTGATCGTGGCCTATCGCGGCGGTCATCCGGTGCGCCTGGAGGACTTGGGCCGGGTCATCGACAGCGTCGAAGAAGATAAGATCGCCAGTTGGTACATGGACACCAGGGCCATTGTCCTGGCCGTTCAGCGCCAGCCCGGCACCAACACCATCGAGGTGGTGGACGCGGTCAGAAAGTTGCTTCCCACCTTTCGCACCCAGATCCCCGCGGCCGTAGATCTGGTGGTCCTCTATGACCGCTCCGAAACCATCCGGGACTCGGTGCAGGATGTGAAATTCACCCTCTTTCTGGCCATGTGCCTGGTGGTTCTGGTGATCTTTCTGTTCCTGCGCAACCTCTCGGCCACGGTCATCCCGTCGCTGGCCCTCCCCATGTCCATCATCGGCACCTTCTCGGTAATGTACCTCCTGGGCTACAGCGTCGACAACCTCTCCCTCATGGCCCTGACCCTGTCGGTGGGCTTTGTGGTGGATGACGCCATTGTGGTCCTGGAGAACATCGTGCGCCACCTGGAGATGGGCAAGGGGCCCTGGCAGGCGGCCCTGGACGGCTCCAAGCAGATCGGCTTCACCATCGTTTCCATGACCCTGTCTCTGGCCGCGGCCTTTATCCCGGTATTGTTCCTGGGGGGGATTTTAGGCCGGCTGCTCAATGAATTTGCCGTGACCATCGCGGCGGCCATCCTGGTTTCGGGCCTGGTCTCCCTCACCCTGACCCCCATGCTTTGCAGCCGCTATCTCAAGCCGCCCCGGGCGGAAAAACACGGCCGGCTGTACCTGGTGACGGAGCGCTTTTTTAACGGCATGCTGGGGCTTTATGATCGAACTCTCCAGGCGGTGCTCCGACATCGCCTGGCTACCTTGATCGCTTCCTTTGTGCTGCTGGCCGTGACGGTTTATCTGTTCGTGGCCATCCCCAAGGGTTTCCTCCCCAGTGAAGACCAGGGCACTATCTTTGCGTTCACCGAGGCCTCCCAGGGGATTTCCTTCGATGCCATGATGAAGCATCAGCAGGCCGTAGGCGCGGTGGTGAGCCAGAATCCTCATATAAAATCCTATTTTTCCGCCATGGGCGCCAGCCGGCACAGCCCCGCGGCCAACAACGGCCGCATCTTCATGCAGCTCAAACCTCGGGATCAGCGTCCCCATGTGGATGAAATTATTAAACAATTGCGTGAGCAGGTGGCTTCGGTGCCGGGAATCAAGGTCTTTCCGCAGAATCTCCCTCCCATCCGCATCGGCGGCACCCTGACCAAAAGCCTCTACCAGTTCACGCTCCAGAGTCCTGATACCGAGGAGTTGTACCGCTACGCCACCCTGATGGAACAGAAAATGGAAGAGTTGCCCATCCTCCAGGATGTGACCAGCGACCTGTCCATCAAAAACCCCCAGGTGGACGTCATCATTGACCGGGATCGGGCCGCGGCCCTGGGCATCACGGCCCACCAGGTGGAAGACGCCCTGTACAGCGCTTACAGCTCCCGGCAGATTTCCACCATTTATGCACCTAACAACGAATATAAAGTCATCATGGAGCTGGAGCCCCAATATCAGCGGGACCCCTCGGCCCTGCCCCTGCTGTATATCAGGTCGGCCACCGACAAACTGGTGCCCCTGAATGTGGTGGCCAAGCTGGAGCGCACCGTGGGCCCCTTGACCGTGAACCATTCGGGGCAGCTGCCCTCGGTCACTTTGTCCTTCAACCTCAAGGAGGGCGTGGCCCTGAGCCAGGCGGTGGACGCGGTGCAAAAACTGGCCCGGGAAACCCTGCCCGCCACCGTGGTCACCAACTTTCAGGGCACGGCCCAGGCTTATCAAAGCTCCCTGCGGGGCCTGTGGCTTCTTTTGCTCATGTCCATCCTGGTCATCTACCTGATCCTGGGCATTCTCTATGAAAGCTTCATCCACCCCCTGACCATCCTGTCGGGCCTGCCCTCCGCGGGTTTCGGCGCCCTGGTCACCCTCATGCTTTTCGGTATGGACCTGAACATCTATGCTTTTGTGGGGGTGATCATGCTGGTGGGCATCGTCAAGAAAAACGCCATCATGATGATCGACTTCGCGCTGGAAGCCCAGCGGACCCAGGACAAAAGCCCGGCCGAAGCCATCTACAGCGGCTGCCTGGTGCGGTTTCGGCCCATCATGATGACCACCATGGCGGCGCTGATGGGGTCGTTTCCCATTGCGCTGGGTCTGGGTGCCGGCGGGGAAGCCCGCCAACCGCTGGGTCTGGCCGTGGTCGGGGGGCTGGTGTTTTCCCAGCTCATCACCCTTTACCTGACGCCGGTGATTTACACCTATCTGGAAGCCGTGCAGGAAAAAGTCCAGGGGCTCTGGAGAAGAGAAAAAGAAGCTCCCCAACCCGCGCTGGTTTCCACTGACTTGGTCGTCAGCGGCAATCCTGGCAATCCCGGGGCGCACCACCACGAGGCCCAGGACAGCAGGGAAGGGGAAAAAGCTTAGCAGGTGGAATGACGCCTCAATCCAGGGGGACCGAGGTCTCGAGGCTCAGAAGCTTGGGGCCTTGTTTGAGGCGAAACCGCCCGTCCACGGTTTCCCAGATCCAGCCGGAATAGCCGTAGCCTCCCACCGCCTTGGTGACCAGCGAGCCCATCCAGGTTTCCGACCGGGGGGCATTCACCGCCACGGTGCCGAACTTGCCGAAGGTGTAATCCGCCACCGGATGGCAATAGGGCTCGCCTCTCAGAATCCCGGCCACCTGTTTGGCCTCACCACGGCCGAACACCGCGGCGCGCAGGCCGTATTTGTGATTCCGGGAACGGGCAATGACCTCGGGAACCGACTCGAAAGTGCTGGTAAAGACCACCGGACCGAACATCTCTTCCTGCATGCCGGCCATCTCATCGGTGGCGTCCCGGACCACGGTGGGATGGACCAGGTTGCCCTCGATATGGCCGCCCACCAGAATCTGGGCCTTTTTGTCCACCGCGTCCTTGAGCTGCTCCTTGATGCGGCTCACGGCCAGGTCGCTGGCCACCGGGGACACATCGGTGGCCACATCTTCCGGCGCTCCGACCTGGAGATTTTTCACCCGGGCCACCAACTGTTCCAGAAAATCATCATAGATGCTGTGGTGGATAAATATCCGCTTGGGCGCGCTGCAGGTCTGCCCGGAATAGGAAAACTTGGCGTTCATCAAATCGCCCAGGGCCTGGTCAAAATTCGCGTCGGGCAGCACGATAAACGGGTCCACCCCGGGCCCTTCGAAAACAAATTTTTTGCCCGTGCGGCGAAAGTCCTCTTCGTAGGGCAGGACATGCTCATCGAAACCGAAGACGATTACCGCTGAAATAGCAGGGTCTTGCAGTGCAGCTTGCATGAAGCTTCTGCCGTCTCCACGATAGAAGGTGATATCCGGGCCAAAGATGGGCTCATACATCTTTTCGGTCAGGGCCATCAACTCGTGGCCACGGGACGCGAACTTGGCCAGCACTTTATTGCCCACCAGAAAGACGGAGGTGATGATGGTATTCAGCCAGGCGCTGCCGTTATAGGACAGCATCACCGCCACCGAGGAACCTTCTCCACCCAGGGGCCTTCGGTCCCTTAAAAAAAATTCCGTATGTTCGAAAAGCTTCAGCCGCTCCACCGTCAGGTCCACTTCATAGGCGGTATCTTTGTAGGTAAACTGGAGGTTTCTGGCCGCCAGGGCCATCAAGTCCTGTTTATACCCGGGCAGGGCCTCGGCCAGGGCCATAATTTTTTCGAGTCGGTCTTCAAAGCTCATCAGTGCCCTCAATCAAAACCAGGATTACTGAGCATTCCTTCGACCATACCAAAATTTCCTCAAAATCTGCAGCCTAATCTTTTACGCTGGTTAATTCTCGCCCCTCCCTCTTGCAATCTTACCGCCGCGTGGCGATAACTTTTATACATAGAAGGTTCCAGAGGCAGCCGGTCTCTCCCTGCCCCTGCTCCAGATCTCGAGTCAGGCTGGCTTCAGATGCCGTTAACCATAAATTTTTAAACCCCTGACCGGAATGCTCCTTATGGCCGTGGCAGGTCCGAGGTCGGGAAGGAGGGGATATGAGGCCTCTGTTTTTGGTTTTTTTGGGATTGGTGGTCTTGGCGGGCACCGGTTCCGGAGTGTGGGCGGCGAGCGACCAGGCCCAGGAACTCCGGCAAGCTAACAATCTGGTCGAATATCAGCCACCCCAGGAGTTTCTGGCCACAAACTTCATCGCCGAGGAAATGGATCCCGATGTTATTTTCGGTCCGGTGAAGGAGTTTGTCGCCACCCGCCAATGCCCCACCACCTGGCTCATCGGGGAACGGGATGAAAAGCGTCCCGGCGGGTCCGGCGGCAAAGACACCCCGGAATACACCCTCTACCTGGAGGAGGACTGCCCGGACCAGGTGACCTACTATGTTTTCCTCGACCAGAGCGGCTATACTCCCGAGCAATGGATGAAATGGCGCCAAAGATTCCACGGTAGCAAGGCGGAACCGACCTACGGCCCCACCTATGTCAATCTGGAAAAGGCCTGTAAGGTAGATTGCGGCGTCGGCGGGGAACTGCGTTTCATCCAGGTAAACGGCGAACTTATGACCAAATCCCCGGAAAAAGTCTTGCTGGAAGACCTGAAAATTTCCCCGATCTATGATTTGAAGCAGGGGAAGAAACTCTCCCCATAGCCGACGGACGGAGGACCGATGGCACGACGCCGGGCCCAGGTGGGCCTCAACCAGAGACTGGCCGGATTCGGCATCCTGGCCGTGCTGGGGGTCATTACCATTTGGCTGCTGATCCAACAAGCTTATTTTAATCCCGCGGTCCTGGTGGCCAGCCGCGCCATCCAGGTTGAAGGCCGGGCTCAGGCAGGTTCCGAATCAGTGACCGCGGCCACGGCCGCTTTCCTTCCCGAAGTCTCGGGCTTCAAACCGGTGAGTCCCATTCAAAGCTACGGCCCCCAAACCCTGTCCGATAAGATCAACGGCAAGGCCGAGCTGTATCTCTCCGCGGGCTTCAAGGAGATGTCCTGCCGCAGCTTCCAGCTGGCCGAGGGCGAAAAGGCCTACGTAGAAGTCTTCGTTTATGATATGGGTTCACCCCCAAACGCCTATGCCGTGTTCAGCGGTCAGCGCCGTCCGAACTCCCCCAGCAGCGATCTCACCGCCAATGCCTATACCACGGCCAATGCCCTGTTTTTCGCCCAGGGCCGGTATTACGTGGAGATCGTGGGCGACCGGGCCTCACCCGCGTTACAGAATGCTCTGAAAGCCTATGCCAAGGCGGTTTTGGAAAAAATTCCCTCTGAGCGCGGCGCCGGCCCCCAGGACCGGACCAAACTCTTTCCCCCGGAAGGGCTGGCCGAGGACACCGTGCGTTTGAGCGCCACCGACACCTTTGGGATGGCGGGTTTTAACAACGTTTTGACCGCGGAATACACCTTCAAGGATGGCTATGCCACCGCGTTTTTGGCGGAGCGGGAGAGCACAGAACAAGCCCAAAAGGATGCCCAGCGCTATGGCGACTTCTTGCTGGGCGTGGGTTATAAAAAAATTCAGACCCCCGGTGCACCTGAAGGTGCCGAGGTGCTGACGCTGGAAGATTCTTCCTACGAAATCATTCTGGTGCAAGGCAAGAGGCTGGCCGGGGTGCACGATGCTTCCTCACCCGAAGTCGCGATAAATCTGGCCAATAAATTGACCGCTGCGCTCAAGGAAAATGAGTGAAAGAGCCTGCTGAAAAACCACCCCGCTCTGAGGAGCTGACCCGCCGGGATTTTTTGAAAAGGGTAGGGTACGCCTCGGCCCTGGCCCTGGCCGCCGGTGGTCTGGGGCTGGCCCTCTACGACCGTCAAGGACCCCCGCCGGCCGAGACCCAGGCTGTTTTGACCGGTTTGGGGAATTACCCCGCGCCCACACCCGTTGCGGCTCCTGGCAAGATGGCCATCGTGCGGGGCACGGACCGTTACAAAATGTTCGAGGCCGGGATCAAGGCCCTGGGGGGCATGGAGGCCTTCGTCAAAAAGGGCGATAAGGTGCTCATCAAGGTGAACGCCGCGTTCGCCACGCCGGCTTCCCTGGGGGCCACCACCCACCCGGAGATTCTCGCCGCGGTTGCTGGGGCGTGCTATAAGGCCGGCGCGGCCCAGGTGGTGGTATCGGACAACCCCATCAATAATCCCGACAGCTGCTTTGAGATCAGCGGGCTGGCCGACGCGGCCCAGAACACCGGGGCCAGGATTATCGCGCCCAGCGCCTCGCTGTTTTCCCCCCTGAGCCTGCCCGGGGGCCGGCTCATCCGCAACTGGCCGGTCATGGCCGGGGTCTTCCCGGGGATAAACCGGGTCATTGTAGTGTCCCCGGTCAAAGACCACGAGCGGGCTCGGGCCTCCATGACCCTGAAGAACCTCTACGGCTTCCTGGGAGGGCGCCGCAACGTCTTCCACCAGGACATCAACGGCATCATCACCGAATTGTCTCAACTACTCAAGCCCACCCTGTGCGTGCTGGACGGCACGGTGAGCATGATCACCAACGGCCCCACCGGCGGCTCCCTGTCCGACCTGAAAAATACCGACACCCTGATAATTTCCACCGACCCGGTGGCCGCGGACGCGGTGGGCGTGGAGTTATTGGGGCGTACTCTGGCCGACGTGCCCTACATCCAGATGGCCCAGGCCGCGGGCGCGGGTACGGCCGATTATAAACTGCTCAACCCGGTGCGCCTGAACACCGCAGCCTGAGTTGCGAGCGACCTCCATGCGCATCGTCACTGTCCGCCGCATCAGCCAAATTTTCTTCCTGGTCGTCTTTCTGTGGTTCTGCATCGCGGCCACGGTGGGCACCGCCTGGTACCAGTGGCGCGGCTGGCCCATCAACTGGTTCCTGGAACTGGACCCCCTCACCGCCCTGGGCACCGGGTTGGCCACCTGGTCACTTTATTCAGGCCTCCTCTGGGCCCTGGTCACCGTGGCCCTGACCGTGTTCGTGGGCCGCTTTTTCTGCGGTTTTGTCTGCCCCCTGGGCACCATCAGCCAGTTCACCGGCTGGGTGGCCCACCAGGGTCAGGCTGCCGCCGACCGGCTGGCGGCCAACCGCCCCCGTCCGCTGCAGTCCTTTAAATACTATCTCCTGGCCTTTTTGTTGGTCCTGGCCCTCATGGGCACGGTCCTGACCGGCCTCATCGATCCGCTGCCCTTGATTTATCGCAGCGTCAATCTGACTCTGGCCCCCATCGCGGACCAGGGGGTAAACGTGCTCAGCGACGGACCCCGGTATTACGCCTCGGCCTGGCTGATCGGGGTCATTTTTCTGACGATCCTCGGTTTGACCCTGGTCCTGCCCCGGTTTTTCTGCCGCTTTCTCTGCCCTCTGGGCGCGCTGTTCGGCCTGACCAGCCGCTTTTCTCCCTGGCGTATCGGCAAAACCAGCGACCGGTGCGGCGACTGCCGCCTGTGCGATGAATACTGTGAAGGGGCTTGCCGTCCCTCGGGAAAAATCATCACCGGCGAG
>CAZLRL010000008.1:0-18162 GCA_964561645.1 uncultured Desulfobacterales bacterium | reverse complement strand
CGGGCTATTTCCATGCTCAATGGCAAAGACGTGGATGGCCGCACTCTAAAAGTCAATGAAGCCCGGCCCCAGCAGAAACGGGGCGGCGGCGGCTTCGGCGGCGGCGGCGGCGGCCGCTTCGGTGGCGGGGGCGGCGGCCGACAACAGCGGAGATACTAAAGGCTTTTACAGCAGCAAGATCAGCGAACCTGACACCGGCAAGGTTGTGGGACTTTGCCGGTTTTTTTTATGGTAAAATTAGAGCAGGCCGTTTTCGGTGTTTAGTTTTCGGTTTTCGGTAAAAAGAAATAAGATTATCAACTAGTTATATTGACTTGAGTTCCGGGCGGGAAAAACCCCTCGGAAAATAAGGGGGAAAAAATGGCACCAAACAATGCACCTGCGGAAACGCCGCGGTCACGGACCGATATCCTCATCCGGTTGCTATACTCGATCCTGTTTCTGGTGGTCCTGAGCATTGTCAATTTTCTCATCCAACTGGCCATGGTGTTCCAGTACATCATGCTGCTCGTCACCCTGAAGCCCAGCGAACCGGTGCGCCGGGTCTCCAACCAGGTGGCCGTGTACGGCTACCGGGTGATGCGCTACCTGACCCTGAACGACAACGTGAAGCCGTTTCCGTTTACGGAATTTGCCCCGGAGATGGAGCCCCCGGTGAGTGAGGTGAGGTTTGATTAGGTTTTAAAACTGTTTTCGGTTTTCGGTTTTCTGTTTTCGGTAAGAAGGAATAGGGGTTTTGGGATTCGCCCCTACGCTTGCCAGTGAGTTGATTGATAAGCCCTCGGAGAATATTGTCGGTAGGTCAAAAAAGCCATCGGCTCCAATGAAACCACAAAAACCAAAGCACGGGAGCACAGGCGTCTCGCCTGTGTTTTCAAAAAGAAATCTACCTCATATAGAACGGGGCGGTTCCACATATTTTGTCACCTTCAGGACCAGGAACATAAAGCTCCCAGCAAAAGCTTGTGGTCTCGTCCTCGATGCGTGTCGGTATTTCGACGGCCAGCGGTATCGCTTATGGGCCGCTACCATTATGCCCGATCATGTGCACCTGTTCCTCCACGCCCCAGAAAAGAAATGATCAGGAGTGGTTTTCACTTTCTGCTATTTTGCACTCTCTTAAATCGTATACCGCGAAAAAGATCAACGCCCTTATGAACCGTAAAGGGCCACTTTGGATTGAAGAATCCTTTGACCGCATCATGAGAAGTGAAGAGGAATTCCTGGAAAGCTGGCACTACATCATGAACAACGCCGCGAAAAAGTGCTTGTGCGAGTCTCCGGAGGACTGGCCCTGGTTGTATGAAAGCGCCGAGAGGGATTTTTTGTAATAGTACCGGGAGCACAGGGGTCCCGCCTGTGGAAAGAAAAGAAAAAGAACACAGGCAAGATGCCTGTGCTCCCGGAAATAAGGGATCGTAACAGGATTCAGGTAAACGGGTTCAGTCAGTACAGGGTATAAGCAGAAAATTAACTGCCACTATCTGTGAATCCCCAGTTTTTAAATTTTTTTAAATAATAATTACTTTCAAGCTTATTGAATACCATGCAAAACATCCGCAATTTCAGCATAATCGCCCATATTGACCACGGCAAGTCTACCTTGGCGGACCGGCTCATCCAGGCCACCATGCTGGTGCCCGCGCGGCAGCTGCGGGCCCAGATGCTGGACACCATGGATCTCGAGCGGGAGCGGGGCATCACCATCAAGAGCAACACCATCACCTTGCCGTACGCGGCCGCCGACGGCCGGGAATATGCCCTGAACCTCATCGATACGCCGGGACACGTGGATTTTTCCTACGAGGTCTCCCGGGCCCTGGCCTCCTGTGAGGGGGTGCTCCTCCTGATCGATGCGTCCCAGGGAGTGGAGGCCCAGACCCTGGCCAACCTGTACCTGGCCCTGGAGCAGGACCTGGCCATCATCCCGGTGATCAACAAGATCGACCTGCCCCAGGCGGACGTGCCCGGGATCAAAGAACAGATCGGGCGGGAGCTGGGCCTGGACGCGGAAGAGGCCATTTTGTGCTCCGCCAAGGAGGGCATCGGCATCGGCGAGGTGCTGGAAGCCATTGTCCGGCGCATTCCCCCGCCCCGGGGTACGGTGGAGGCGCCGCTGGCGGCCCTCATTTTTGACGCCAATTACGACCCCTACCGGGGCACGGTGGTGGCCTGCCGGGTCTTTGAGGGCCGGGTGCAGCCGGGGGACACCATCCGGCTGATGTCCCACGGGGGCACTTACAAGGTGGAGGAAGTGGGGCGCTTCGGCCTTATCCGGGAGCCTCGCCGGGAGCTCAGCGCCGGGCAGGTGGGGTATCTGTTGGCCGGCATCAAAACGGTGAGCGACACCCGGATCGGGGATACCATAACCCTGGAAAACCGGCCGGTCCCCGCGCCGCTGCCGGGGTTCACCGAGGTCAAGCCCGTGGTCTTCGCGTCCATCTACCCGGTGAGCGCCGACGACTACGGGGCCCTGGCGGACGCGCTGGAGAAATATGAGCTCAACGACGCCTCCCTGATCTATCAGAAGGATGCCTCCGCGGCGCTGGGGCAGGGGTTCCGCTGCGGCTTTTTGGGGCTGCTCCACCTGGAGATCGTCCAGGAGCGCCTGTTCCGGGAGTTCGGCCAATCCCTCATCATGACCGTGCCGGGGGTGCGCTATGAGTTCACTTTGAACGACGGCAGCCATCTGGCGGTGGACAATCCCCAGCACTACCCCGACCCCACCAAAATCAAAAGCACGGCCGAGCCCTACATCAAGGCCGGCATCATCATCCCGGAACGCTACGTGGGCGCGGTGATGAAGCTGTGCCTGGAGCGGCGGGGGACCAACCCGAATTTCGGCAACCCTTCGCCGGGCCGGGTGGAACTGACCTTTGAGATGCCGCTGGCGGAAGTGATCATCGATTTTTACGACCGCCTGAAAAGCATCACCCAGGGGTACGGCTCCTTTGATTACGACCTCATCGGCTACCGGGACAGCGACCTGGTGAAGCTGGATATCCTGGTGAACGGGGAGCGGGTGGATGCGCTGGCCATGATCGTCCACCAGGACCGGGCCCGGGAATGGGCCGTCCGGGTGTGCGAGCGCCTGAAGGAAGAGATTCCCAAGCAGCAGTTCCGCATCGCCATCCAGGGGGCCGTGGGCGGGAAGATTATCGCGCGTGAAACCATCAGCGCGTTCCGCAAGGACGTCACCGCCAAGTGCTACGGGGGGGATATCACCCGGAAGCGCAAGCTGCTGGAGCGCCAGCGGGAAGGGAAAAAGCGCATGAAGCAGGTGGGCGCGGTGCCCATCCCCCAGAGCGCGTTCGTGGCCGTGCTGCGGACCGACAAGGGGTGAGGTTGGCAGTCAGCAGTTAGCAGTCAGCGTTGGCTTTGAGCTTGGAGTTTTGAGTTTTGAGAATGTAGGGCGGGCACTGCCCGCCGAGACGAATTTCGAGTTAGGCAAGGTTCGTTTTAGGCACCGAAGGGCTTCCAAAGCAAAACACCAAACTCATGATGTAGCGCCGCCGCTCCCGGCAGCGTATGATAACGAACCACCGGGGGCGGCGGTTCGACGTATTTTCCTTTATGGTTCCCAGGATGCGAAAGGCGGGATGCGCTTCGCTTTCCCGCCCTACAAGCTGCTCAAGTTGATTTTGGAGTTTGAGGGGAGGGCGGGGGGTCATTGGTCCCCCGGTCCTCCCCTCAAATTTCTTGTGCAAACCTCCCACTTTATTGCCTTCCCTAAAATTTTTTTTCAGATTCTTGCGAAAGTGATTCAAGTTAGTTGGCTAACCGTCGATAACAACATAAGAAATAAATATCATCGAGTGGCGCCGGCCCCGAGTCAGGCCGTGTCGGCGTCTGCCGCAGGGAAGGTGGGGAAATGGAGGGTGGTAAACACATCGAACTCAGTCTAGGTCAGGAAGCGGGGGAGTTTCGCCTCAGTCTCGACGGCATCGTTATCCTTATCGATTTAAAAAATCAGAACCAGGGCAAGGCTGGCAGACCCAGGGAGGCCGGGGCCGATGCCCCCGCCGCCCTATCCGAGGACCAAACCGGCTTCACCGGCCCAGAGACTCAGGATCCCGCGGAGCTGGATTATTACCGGCAAGTCTCCCATGACATTTACGAGGGCCTGGGAAAGTTGGCCAAGGACATCAATCTTTCCATCCAGGACCTGTCCCTGGCGGAAATCATCCAGAATTCCATGCGTTCTCCCAGCGAACAGCTGGATCAGGCCCGCAACCAGGTCAACGATGTCCTGCTCATGACCGAGCAGGCCACTTTGAATATCATGGACCTGGTGGAGGAGATCAGGGGAGATTGCCAGACGGCGCACGCCAAGCTCCTGAACCTGGCGGCCCGAGCTCCGGAAGAGGCCGGCGGGGATAAGTCGGAGCAGGCCCCTGAGGCAGCTGCAGACCAGGGCCTTTGGGACCAGGTTTTTGCCCAGGCCGAAGAATTGGACCGCTGGTTGCGCGGCGGAAGCTCGGAAACAGCCCCTGCCGCCGGAGGGGCGCCCAATTTTTCCCTGGCCGAGGTCCTGCAAATTCTCCTGGAATTTTGCACCAATGAAAAGGTCAAGCAGCACATCAAGGCCATCCAGGCCAAACAGGATGCCATTTTCCAGGGCGGGGAGGCGGAACGGGCCCTGAACCTCCTGGCCGCGGAGGCCCCCCAGGAAGATGGTTTTTACCAGCTTCCCGTGGACAAGCTGCTGGATTTGTTAAAGAGTCATTGCGAGGACGAGCGGGTCAAGGAGCTCTTCAACAAGATGGAGTCCTCGGCGGACAAACTCTTTCCCGTCCCCGCTCTGCCCCTGGAAGCCCGGGAGGTGGAAGGGGAATCTACCGGGGAGGCGGGCGACAGCCAGGGAAATCATGAAGTGGAATCCCGTTGGCAAGAGCTGCAGAAAACCCTGCGTCAGTTGGCCGAACACCGGCAGACTGCCGGCGTCGGTGCGGCTGCGGCCGGGCTCGACCCCCACCAGGCGGCCGACGAAGTTAAAGAGGTCGTAGACACCGTAGACAATATCACCGGAAAACTCTCCCGGATCGTCGAGGCTCTGTCGTTCCAGGATCTCTCCGGTCAGCGGCTGTTAAAGATTTTGAAATTGCTCCGGGAACTCCAGGTTCAGGTACTCACCCTGCTGGTGGCCGCGGGCGAAAAACTCCGGGTGCAACTGGATGACCAGTCTATGTCCCCCAAGGTCAGCGACCAGGCCCGGGAGGAACTGGATCGTCTGCTGGCCTGTGCAGCCTCCTCGGATGAGGACGCCGCGGCCACCCCCGAGGATCAACAACCCCTGGATCAGGATGCCATTAATGACCTGCTGACCACGATGGGCTTTTAACTCAAGGGGCCGATGCCGGACGAATGGTGGTTGGCCTTGATGGGATGAGGGCTTGGAAAAAATTATCCCCCTGGTTCCGGGAACCAGGGGGTTTTTTAATGCGTTAAAATTTCCCTTATTTGATTGGGGTTCTCAGCGGGGTGAGCATGACGGCATCAATGACATGAATAACTCCGTTGGAAGCCAGAACTTCGGTTTGGATGGGTTTGGCCCCCTCCACCGTGATAATCTTCCCGGTTTCAGGGTCCAACTTCATATTTAGCAGAGCCACACCGTCAGCGGTGGGGCACAGGGTCCGGCACTCTTTCAGCTCTTTAAAATCTTTGGCCATATACTTACCCGGGACCACATGGAAGTAAAGGACACTCCTGAGCAGGGTATCGTCTTTTTTCCGCTTGTCAAAGGCTTCCTCCCTTCAGGGAGCAATTTTTTCCTGGTATATTGTAGACCTTCCCCGAAAGCCCAACTCCCGAACCTTTTCTCGTTTAAGGTCCGGGAATTTTTATGAAAATGCGGGCAAAATCCCCCGAGCCGATATTTGGTCATTCTGAATCAAGGCTAAATTCTTTACTTAAATCAAGTACTTCCTCATAAGCCCTTTGGCTGGGGATGATTGCAGGGCAGGGCCCCGGCTTAGGCACAGGTATTGCAAAACCAAAGAGGCATGCACCCCGGACATTTTTCTCACATGCTGGGGCTTGCGAGACAGGCCGTTAATCGCCCGGTAGCCGCCGCCAAGGTGGCTGCCTCCTCTCCGTCAGCCAGGAATGGCGGTAGCGCGCCAGCCTTCGGGAAAGTCTTGTCTGAAGCGCTGCTGACCCGGCAACCCCGGCCCCAGGCCATCTCCGGAGGACGGCAGCAATTTCCCCGCTTTCGGGCCCGGCGCGCCACGGGTGACGCCCACCTGTCCCGGATGCTGCTCCGCAGCGCCTGGGGCCGCGGGCAGGCGCGGGCGGGGGCGGCCCGGTCAGTTGCCGCCGGGCAAGCCCGCCGCGGCGGCTCCCGGGGAGAAGTGGAGCAACATTTTCGGGCCGGGGTCTCCCGGGGCCGGCGGTCGGGCGGCAATCCATCTGCGTATGACCACATTATTGAAGCCGCGGCCCAGCGCCATGACGTGCCGGAGGGGCTGATCAAGGCGGTGATCAAGGTGGAGAGCAATTTCAACCCCCGGGCCACTTCCCCCAAGGGGGCCATGGGCCTCATGCAGCTCATGCCGGGGACCGCCCGGGATCTGGGGGTGCGCCATGCCTATGACCCCAAGCAAAATATCGACGGCGGCACCCGCTACCTCCGGGATATGTTGGACCGCTACAACGGCAGCGTGCCCATGGCGCTGGCCGCTTATAACTTTGGGCCCGGCAACCTGGACAAGGGCCGCTCCCTGCCCCGGGAAACCCGCAACTATCTGGAGTTGGTGGGACGGCTTTACCCGACCAAACAGGCCTCCCGGCCCACGGCCCGGAAAAGTACGCCCCAGCCTGAGCCCCAGCCCTCCTATTCCCGCCCCCGCCGCACCACTCCGGAAGGTAGCGTAAACACCTGAGCAGGCGCGGGCTTTATCAAGCAGGCCGCCCTCGGGCCGCTTGGCGCCATTGCCCTCCAAAATAAAGCCTCGCTCTAAAGTTCCGATAAGCTATCTTAGACAGCCCCACGTACGGGGTATTACCTCCAGATCGCCGGGAGCCCGGGGAGAGGGTGAAATTTCTCCGTTTCGGGCCCTGACGGTCCCAACACCCGTCAAACTCATGGATCGAACTACTATTTTAGGCCTGCTGCTCGGGGGCGTGTCCCTATTGGTGGGGTATCTCCTGGAGGGCGGTTCCGCGGGCATGATTTTCCAGGTCACGGCTGCGGTCATCGTCCTGGGGGGCACCGCGGGAGCCGTATGTCTAAGCTTCAGCGGCGCGCAACTCGGCCAGTCCTGGCGTTCCCTGGCTCATATATTCCGAAAACCCCAGGATAAGACGCCCCTTCATGTGGCCCGCCTGGTGGAGTTGGCTTATAGGGCGCGGCGGGAGGGGCTTTTGGCCCTGGAACCCGAGATAGCCCAACTATCCGATCCCTTCCTGCGCCGGGGCCTGCAGCTGGTCGTGGATGGTTTTACCCCGCAGCAGGTGCGGGATATCATGGAAATGGACCTGAACCACCAGGAAGAAAAAGGCCGCATACCGTCGCGGGTTTTTGAAGCCGCCGGCGGATACGCCCCTACCATAGGGATTATCGGGGCGGTCATGGGTCTCATCCAGGTTATGCAGCATCTTACCGACCCGGCCCGATTGGGCACCGGGGTGGCCGTGGCCTTTGTAGCCACCATTTATGGGGTGGCTTCGGCCAATCTGATCTTTCTTCCCATTGCCCATAAGCTGAGACTCCGCCATGAACAGCAGATGCTGCGCCAGGAGATGTTCCTGGAGGGAGTACTGGCTCTGGCCCAGGGGGAACCGCCCAGCATGATTGCCGAACGGCTCATCGGCTTTATTCCTGAGAGTGTTCCTGATTCTGCCAAACCTTCGCCCTTTTCCCCGGTACGACAGCTTCCCTGGCGGGCTCGGGAGCAGGCCAAACCTCATGCGCCGTCTTCGATACGTTCCCACTAAGTCCAGGGGACCTTCCCGGGATCGCTGGCTGATTTCGTATGCCGATTACGTGACCTTGCTGTTGGCTTTTTTTATGACCATTTACGCGGTCAGCCGACTGGACAATGCCAAACTCTTACAAGCCCAGCATTCCATCCAGCGGGCCTTGAACGCGCCGGTTTTTCTGGGCGGCTTCCCCCTGGAACCCGGCGTGGCCGACCTCCCTGTCCCCGGGGCGCAGGGGGACCTGCCGGAGGCGGGCTTGCGGTCCTCCCCCTCCACCCAGATCGAAGAGATAGCCCGGGAGGTCCAGCAAAGCCTGCAAAACCAGGCCCTGCATCAGGATATTCGGCTGATGATCACGGGCCGGGGATTGGTGATCCACCTGCCGGAATTTCTCTTCTTCGAAACCGGCGAGGCCAAAATCCGCCCCGAGGCTGAGCCGCTGCTGAACCGTCTGGCCGAGCTGCTGAGGAAAATACCCAATCACGTGGTGGTGGAAGGCCACACCGATAATGTGCCCATCAACACGCCCCAGTTTCCCTCCAATTGGGAATTGTCCGTCCATCGGGCCACCAATCTGGTGCGCTATCTTATCGAGCAGCAGCATATAGACCCGAGCCGCCTGGCCGCGGCGGGGTATGGAGAATATGCCCCTCTGACCAGCAATGACGAGGACAGCGGCCGCCGCTTGAACCGGCGGGTGGATATTGTCATCAAGCCGCTGCTGCGCACCAGTACATCGGATTGAGAGGCGCCCCCGCATGCGCATACCTCTTTCCAGGCCAACCCCGGTCCGAGAAGATATCTCCTGGAATTCCCTGCACCCGGAAACCGTTCTGTCGGGGCTTTTCGCTTGTCTGATCATCCTGGTGTGTCTGAACGCCCTGTCCGGTACCGTGGCGGACCCCGATCTCTGGGGCTACCTGGCCTTCGGGCGGTTGTTCTGGGAGACGGGCCAATTTCCTTATCAGGACATTTTTGCTTACGTCCCCACCCTGAACCTGTGGGTCTATCATGAATGGCTCACCGGGGTGCTGTTCTATCCCATTTATCAGACCTTCGGGGCCGCCGGCCTGCAGGTATTAAAATATACCCTGGGACTGACCACGGTTTTTTTGATTTACCTCACTGCGCGGCGGCGGGGGGCGAATTTCTGGAGTGCGCTTTTGGGCGTCTGGATGGCCCAGGTCTTTCTGGCCATGGGTTACAGCCCGGTGAGGGCCCAGCTTTTTACCTACCTCTTTTTTGGCCTGTCTCTGTTCGTGCTGGAATCGGCCCGCCTCTCCGGGCGCTGGCGGGGCCTGGTGATCCTGGTGGTGATCCAGATCTTCTGGTGCAACCTCCACGGCGGCTTTCTGGCCGGGCTGGGCCTTCTAGGCCTCTACGCCCTGGGGGAGGCCATCTCCCGGCGGCCTTTCTGGCCTTACCTGGCGGCTTTGGCGGCCGCGTCCCTGGTCACGCTGATCAACCCTTATGGCCTGGAATACTGGGTCTACCTGTTTAGGGCCGTCACCATGCCCCGGCCCGAAATCACCGAGTGGGCCTCGGTATATAAAGCCTGGCAGGTGGGACTCCCCAAAGAGCCCCTCATCTATTTTGTTTCCCTGACGGTGTTTACCGTGCTGCTGGCCGTGTGGGCCAGGTGGCGGGAGATTACCCCGGCCATCATCCTGGGCTTCACCATGTATCTGGGTTTCAAGCACACCCGCCATCAGGTCTTTTTCTTTCTGGCGGTGGGCGCCTATCTGCCGGTGCTCCTCATGGCCCTGGGCCGCAGAATCCTGTCCCTGCCGCTGGTGGCGTCGGGGGGCCGGCGCCTGGGGCGGGGCATCCCCGTTGCTCTGGCCATCGGCGGCATCCTGATTTACAGTTATAAATTCTTCAGCAAAGACCCTTTGACCTTGACCTTCCCACACACTCCCGACCCCCGGGGTCTATCGGGTATTCATTATCCGGTGGCTGCGGTGAAGTTTATGGAAAAGAACCACCTCTCGGGCAATATCTTGAGCGCGTTTAACTGGGGGGAGTATCTCATCTGGTTTACATATCCCGCCTGCAAGGTGGCCATGGACGGGCGCTATGAAACGGTGTACGGCGAGGAACTCTGCCAGCTCCATTCGGATTTCTATTACGGCCGCCCGGGCTGGCGCCAAATCCTGGAACAATTCCCGCCGGACCTGATTTTGGTGGACCCCCGCTCCAACGTTTACCCTCTGCTGCAAAAGGCCCTGGATTGGCGCCAGGCGTACAAGGACCCCGGCGCGGCTTTATTTGTGCCCCATAAAGGAACCCCGGCCCTGTCGCTGAGCGCCCCCAAGCCTTCCCCTCCTGCGTCAGTGACCAGTAATCAGTGATTAGCGGTCAGCGGTCAGCAGTTAGCAGTTAGCAGTCAGTAGTCAGTAAAGAAGAAATTATAAAAACAAGGGCGGGGATCCCCGCCAATCCTCGGCCTCATTGTAGGCGGGCGGGACGCCCGCCCTACGTCAAAAGTTCTCACCTGCCTATATTTGCCATTCTTGAGATTCTTACGCGTGGAAAAAGCTTTCTTGCTGGAGGGGGGCCCCAGCGATCAGTAATCAGTCGGGTCAGTGCCTACGGCTCCTCAAGACAACGACAAGCCCGGTGGCACAGGTGTCCTCACCTGTGCATCTCAAGTGTGCCTCCCCTAACGGGTAAACCTCGAGAGATTTGAAGGCCAAGAAGTTTGATCAGGGGGTTGGAAATCGGCGGGCAGTGCCCGCCCTACATCAACCAAGACGCCACGCTGGAACAGCCTTATTTGATGTTTTCCATGATGCGGATGGCGGCGGGGCCGATGATCACTACCATGAGCGCGGGGAAAATGAAGAGCAGCAGGGGGAAGACCAGTTTGACGGGGGTTTTGGCGGCCAGTTCCTCCAGCCTCTGGCGGCGGGTGGTGCGCAGGGTTTCGGACTGGACTTTAAGGGATTGGGCCAGGGAGGTGCCGAAACGGTCGGCCTGGATGAGCATGGAGGTCAGGGAGGCCACGTCTTCCACCCCGGTCCGTTCCGCCAGGTTGCGCAGGGCCACTTCCCGTTCCAGGCCGGCGCTGATTTCCAGGTTGACCATGCCCAATTCCCGGGCCAGGACGGGGTTGCCCAGTTTCAGGTCGTCGGAGACCCTTTTCAGGGCGGCGTTGAGGCCCTGCCCGGCTTCCACGCACACGACCAGAAGATCCAGGGCATCCGGCAGGCTTTCCTTGATTTTTCTTTTCCGGGTCGATACCAGGTGATTGAGGATCAGACTGGGGAGAAAGTAGCCCAAAGCCACCAGGATGAAAAAAAGGACCAGCAGCACGTAATAGGCCAAACCCCGGCCGAAGAGCCAGGGCATGGCTAAAATCGGTAAGGCCACCGTCAGACCCAGCTTCAAGCCGAAATAGATCGCGGAGGCGCTCTCGTGGTAGATGCCCGCCTGGATCAGATTTTTCTTCAGCTCATTGACCTTGTGACTTCCCTTTTTCAGGCCTAATTTATCTTCGACTTTTTCTACGACCTCTTTGGGGAGAAAATCAAAATCGTAGGCCTTTTCATCCTTGACACGGGGACCGTCTTCGAGCTGGAGGCGCTCCCGGAGGCGGGACCGCCTAAGGCCGAAGAAGAAGCCCAGACAGAGGACCGTCCCGGCGATCAAGATTCCGAACAAGAGGGGCTGAAACATTATGGACCAACCTTTTAGACTTTGATGTTGACGATTTTGCGGATGACCAACACGCCCAGCGCCTGGAAGGTGAGGGCCGCCATGGCCATCATCCGCCCCAGCTGATGGTTTACCAGGAGCAGGGTATACTCCGGGTTGATTCTCAGCATGACCAGAAAAAGGATGGGCGGCATTAAAATCAGGATGAGGCCTGACAGCCGCCCTTCCGCGGTGAGGGCCTTGATTTGATTGACCAGCTTGAAGCGCTCGCGAATGAGTCCGGAGATTTTCTCTAAAATTTCCACCAGGTTACCTCCGGTCTCCCTTTGGATCATCACCGCGGTGGTAAAAAAGCGCAGTTCCCGCAGCTCCACCCGCTGGCAGAGATTGATGAGCGCGGTGTTGAGGTCCATGCCGTGGTTATATTCCCGGAAAGTCCTGAAAAACTCCAACCCGACGGGATTGGGCATTTCGCCCCCGACAATCTGGAGCCCGGAGGCAAAGGCATGGCCGGCCTTGAGGCCCCGAGCCAGGAGGTCCAGGGCCTCCGGCAGTTGTTTTTCGAACTTTTTAACCCGTCGCTTCTTTTTGAATTTCAGGAGCCAGTAGGGCAGATATAAACCGATGGCCACCCCGACCATGGCGCCGAGAGGCCCCCGGGAGAAGAAGCCCAGGCTCAGGCCCGCGGCTCCGGAAATAAGAAATATGAGAGACAAAGTGGTCAACGACCAGTTGACGTCGGCCTGCAGCAGCAGTTCCTGAAACTGTTCCAGGCGCCGCATCCTTTTCAGTACCTGTCGCAGCCAGGGCATGTCATTCAAGGACTCAGATTTGATGAGGGATGAGGCGGATAAATTCTTCTCCAGGCCTTGCAGGTACTTCAGCCTTTTTTGTAACCGCCGCTTCTGCACCCGGTTGGGGTCCCAGAGCAACAGAAAGAAACCTTCCAAAAGAAACAGAAAGAAGAAAAAGGTCAGGAGGATGAGAAGGATGGGAACGTCGGGAAAATAATGGGACAGCAGGCCCGTCATACTGGGGTAGCCCCCGGTCCCGGCCCAGGCCAGGCGCACCGAGGAGAAGGCGGCCCAAGCCGCGCCCACCAGAATCGCTGCGAGAAAAAAGCCGTGCCGTCGCATCATTTCAGTTCTCCCGGCCTTCCCTGGCCTCCGGCGCAGGTTCGGGGTGTGAGCCGGTTACCCTGTGGTCTCCTTTCCAGTAAGGTTCAAAGTTCAAGGTTCGAGGTTCAAAGTTTATGGATGGTCGGGTTTTTATCTACCATAAGTTGCTGCGCCGGTCACAGGTTCATAAGCAGCCCTTAGACGTTTTCCCGGAACAACTGGTTGGGCAAATGCACCCCCATCTCCTCCAGGCGGCCCATGAATTTGGGGCGGATT
Source organism: uncultured Desulfobacterales bacterium (assembly GCA_964561645.1). Classification (GTDB taxonomy): domain Bacteria; phylum Desulfobacterota; class Desulfobaccia; order Desulfobaccales; family 0-14-0-80-60-11; genus JBGSLA01. The sequence goes on along the minus strand of CAZLRL010000008.1, from coordinate 5,188 downwards.
CCCGAAGTAGTGAACCGGCCCTTGACTTGGCGGTCGTCGGTGAGGCCCATCATCTTGTAGGCAAAGATCTCCTGCATGGTGATCATGTCCCCTTCCATGCCCACGATTTCGTGGAGCCCCATCATTTTGCGGCTGCCGTCGCTGAGACGGGCCAGTTGGATGACCACGTCAATGGCGGAAGAAATCTGGTGCCGGATGGCCCGGTCCGGGATATTCAGCCCGGCCATGGACACCATGGTTTCCAGCCGGGTAAGGGCATCCCGGGGTGAGTTGGCGTGGATGGTGGCCAGGGAGCCGTCGTGGCCGGTGTTCATGGCCTGGAGCATGTCCAGCGCTTCACCCTGGCGCACCTCCCCCAGGATGATGCGTTCCGGCCTCATGCGCAGGGCGTTTCGCACCAGGTCCCGCTGGGTGATTTCTCCCATGCCCTCCAGGTTGGGGGGCCGGGTTTCCAGCCGGACCACGTGCTCCTGCTGCAGCTGCAGCTCGGCCGAGTCTTCTATGGTGATAATGCGTTCGTCGTTGGGAATGAAACTGGAAAGCACGTTTAAAACCGTGGTTTTACCGGTACCCGTACCTCCCGAGATGAGGATATTCAAGCGGGCTTTGACCATGCCCTCCAGGACCTGGGCGAATTCCGGCGTGATGGACCCGAACTCGATGAGATGGTGCACCCGGATGGGGTCTTTGGCGAACTTACGGATGGACAAGGACGGTCCATCCAGAGACAGAGGTGCAATGATGGCATTCACGCGGGAGCCGTCGGGGAGGCGGGCGTCCACCATGGGGCAGGATTCATCTATGCGCCGGCCCACCCCTGAAGCGATCTTCTCGATGATTTTCATGAGATGGGCGTTATCCGTAAAGCGCACCGCGCTTCTTTCCAATTTTCCCCGGCGCTCGACGAACACATGATTATAGCCGTTCACCAAAATATCATTAACGGTCTGGTCCTTGAGCAAAGTCTCCAGCGGGCCATAGCCCATGAGTTCATCCCGGATCTCCTTGCACAGCCGGTCCCTTTCGGGCAGGGTCAGGGCCGTGCCTTCTTCATCCAGGATCATTTCAACGCCCCGGCGCAAGTCCTCGGTAAGCAGGGATTCGTCGGCCTCCGACAGGCGGGAGAGGTCCAGGAGATTGAGGAGGCGAAAATGGATTTTCCCCTTCAGTTCGTTGAAGACCTCTTCTTTCTTGTCATGGCTGCCGCGGCCCGGGGGCGCCGCTCCCCGTTCAGCCTGGCTGCGTTCCCGGATGCGGGCGATGATACTCATGCCTATTTGTTCCTCCTGAGGTACCGTAACAGGTTCCAGCGAGAGCGCCGTGACCCGTTAAGTTCGGCCTCCTCCGAAAAATGGCTGGCCAGGTTCCTGAGATCCTGGCAAATGGTCAGGTTGGGTGAAGTCTTGGCCAGGGGGACGCCTTCGTTGATGCTGAGGCCCACGTCGCTGGGATTGAAAGGGATAGTGCCCTTGACTTCCTGGCCCAGGAATTTGGCCACATCATCCAGGCTGAGGTCGCCGCGCTTTTCCCAGGAGTTGAGCCAGATCTCCGGATTGAGATCCCCCAGGCCTATGAGTTCCAGAATTTCGAGAATTTTTTTGGTATTGGACAAGCCCGGTACCGTCTGGTTGGCCACCAGAATGACCCGGTCCGCCAGTTCCAGGGCTTTGATGGAGTTTTCGTCCAGATGGTGTCCGGCGTCCACCAGAACATGACTGTAACTTTTAGAATTTTTTACAAATTGCAGAACCTTCTCCAACCTCTCGGCGGTCACCGCCTCGGCTTCTTCCAAGCGGGCCGGGGCGGGCAGCAGTTGGAGATCTGGGCCCCAGTGGAAAAACAGGCTTTTCAGGTAAGAATCATCCAGATGCTCTACATTATCAATCACTTCGGCCATGGTGTATTGGGGCTTGGCATCAAAAAAGTACACCATCTGTCCGTAGCGCAGGTCCAGGTCTACGACCAGGATATTATTTTTGCCCCCCAGGGAAAGCAGGTAGGCCAGGTTTACGGTCAGAAAGGTGGTGCCCACGCCCCCTTTGCACCCCAGCAGGGTAACCATTTGGGTCTGGGTCGCGGTTAGGGACTGGGGAAAGGCCAGGGGTAAGCGAGACAGGGCTTCCTGGAATTCATGGGACTGAATGGGGTGGGTGAAACACTCCTTGACCCCGAAGCGCAAGGCTTTCCATAGCTGTTCGGTGGAAATTTCGTGGAGATAGAGGTAGATGGGCGGGTTGCGGTGATCGGCCGCAGTTTTCTTGATCCACTGGTCCAGCTCCGGGTGGTCGGCGAGGTATTCCAGGAAAATAACGTTGGCACCCGAGTTTACCTGATCCGGCAACTGGTCCAGGGTTTGCGCCTCTACCACCGCCGTTTCCCGGGAGGAATGAATGATATTCTCTAAATATTCGCAAGTTTCCGGCGTATGGTAGTACAGACAGAATTTGATGGCCATCTCCTGGTTCCATCCTGGGGGTGGATAGGCCGCCCATATGGTTCATTCGATCCTCACCGATGGTGAGTCATGGTTTAGAAGGACAGAATCTCTTTGGTCAATCGCCGGATCACCTCCACGGAATACATGGGCGGGGGAGGGGTAGTCCCCGGTTCTTCCTGGACCGTGACCTGCTGGGTGACCGGTCCTAACAGGGTACTGGTCCGCACCCCGGTGGTCTGCACCACCTGCTCGTCCTGCTGGTGCCGCAGAGCCAAAGAAATCATGCCTTCCCGGGTGGACAGGGCCAGAGTTTCACCTTCCTCGGGGGTAACCTCCAGGGTGACGGTGGGCACCACCTGGGGTTTTTCTCCCAAACGCTTTTCGATCCGCTGGCCGGTTCCCAGAACCCGCAGGTTTTGGAGGACGACCTTGGAGACGGGATCCTGGTTGAAATCCCCTTTATCCACCGTAACCACCACATCCACCCGGTTATCCGGGTTCAAAAAACCGGCCACGCCGGAAGCCTCGTCCACCTTGACCGTCATGGCCCGCATGTCCTTGGACAACAGGGCCGTTAATCCGGGGATCACCCCCTCGGGGGCCAATTTGCTCTCGAGGACCGGTTCCCCCGCGGCCAGGGAAATGGCCGTAACCCGGCCGGTGACGTCATCCAACCGGGAAAATTTGCCCACCAAGGCGGGATCCGAGGGCCACAGGCGGACCTTCAACTGGTCCGCAGACAGGGCCACCGCCGAGGGTACGTCTTTGCTGGCCACCACTACCGGCATCATTACTGTCTTATCTTGCTCGGCCACTTTCTGCGACTGGCTCTTGAGCCACCCCATGGCCATAAAGGTGGCGGTAGCTCCAAAAACCAGGGCCAACATCAACCATACCCAGGGAGGTAAACGGCGCATACTCTACTCCATCAACATTTTCGTGTTGGCGGTCAAATTCAGGGGACCGGTAAAACCGGCAACAAAATTGGGCAAAACTTGAAAATTATACGGATAGCTCACGTTGACAGTCAGGGGGGTGCCACTGGTCCCCTGAGCCCCGGTGACGTTGATGTTGACATCGTCCTGAAATCCGGCATTGGCCAGGTATTCCTGGACCTTGGAGGTGATTTCGCCATCAGTTTTCCGAGGCGAGGCATAGACCACCCCGAATCTGGCTCCTTCCCGGCTGGCGTTGGTGATCATCCCCTTGCTGTAGATGGCCAGACCGAATTCCAGCAAGCCAAAAAGGAGCACCACAAACAGAGGAGCCAGGATGGCAAACTCCACCACACTTGCTCCTTCCTCCTTCTTCGGCCGGAGCCCTAGTACTTTCATGACTGAATACCTTTAAAAAGAGGCAGGTCTACTGGACAGGGGAAAGCAGGGCCCGGAACCCCTCAGGGGGCCCGGGCCCCCGCCCGTGACCTGCCGTTCAGATCACAGGGTTTAAAGGATCTGAGGGGTTTAGCTGCCCAACTGAGTTTGGACAGAGGTATAGGAGGTGTTAAGGGCGGAACCGATGCCGTAGATAGCCCCCATCACCACCACCGCGATACCGGCTACCAGCAGGCCGTATTCCACGGCGCTGGCGCCTTCTTCGCCGTAAATAAAGGTTTTCATTTTGGTGAACAGATCTTTCATCTCCATCACTCCTTCTTGGATGGGTTTGGGGAAAGCTTCTGAATTTCCTCGGCTGACGGTCGGCCTTTCCCACACCTGCCGATGCCCGAGGATGGCCGATCTGCTTTCCCGTTGGTGGGCCAACCGAGTTCACCAAAGGATCGGTCCACTTCGGCGGTCCCGCTGCCCTGGCCCCGATGGCTGTAGGCCGGTGACTTTGCGTGCTGCCCTTTCGGAACAGGTTGCCTTTCTCGATGGCCGCGTTTTACTTCATTCTGCTTATCGGCAGTTTCTTTTTGGGCTTTAATTATTTTCTTTTTGTGGACCTCTACAATCCTCGAAAGCAGTTCCTCCTGAGCCTGGGGCCCACCCACAAAGTATGAAAAGGCAGGTAGGGCGGGCGTCCCCGCCCGCCAACGGCAACGGTTTTGGTGCGTAAAACGCACCCTACGGCAAAACTTTTCAAGACGGTCTCCTCGACGATCTTTGGCCTCAGAGCAGCCGCTCATGAGCCTTTAGCTCTCTGAAAACTGGAAAATTCGGTGGGGCGGGCCTCCGTGCCCACCCGGACAAGGGGCGGCCAGAGATGGCCGCCCCACCGGAATATGGCCGCCTAATCAACTTTTCAGGACAGGATTTTTGCCGGCCGTTTTCCGGGGCCGGTCAGGAATTTAAGTTTTGCCCCTCCCGGCCCGATCACCTCCATGGATTACCTTCTAGACTAGAAAGGAAGGGTCGTTATGCTCGCTTCCCGACCTGAACCGACTTCGGCGTCCGGGGGCACCGCGGCCGCCCCCTCTCACCGTCCTTTACCCCAATCGCTCCAAGACCTGGGGGTGCCGGAAATCTTCCTGGCCAACCTGACCCTGAAACACTGTTTTTATCTGGATACCTTTTATCTGTCCGATCTGGCCGACCGCCTCAAGCTGTCCACCACCATCATCACCCAGTTGATGGACTACCTCCGCAAGGAGAAATACCTGGAAATCAGGGGTCCGGATCCCCTCAAGCCCGTGGCCAACCCCCTGGCCCTGGCCAACCGCCTGGCCATGACCGAATCCGGCAAGCGCCGGGCCGCCAGCCTGCTGGAATACGACTCCTATGTGGGGCCGGCCCCGGTGAGCCTGGAGGA
>CAZLRL010000007.1:0-21127 GCA_964561645.1 uncultured Desulfobacterales bacterium | reverse complement strand
AGCTGAAAAGCATCATCATATAAGAGTGATTGATGAATCAGGCGAGGATTATCTTTATCCTGAAACCTATTTCAAATCTATTGAACTACCTGATGAGATTAAACTGGCAATAATTTAAGGAACATATGGTTCTGATCTCGTTCTCAAGTCGAACTTGGGAACGAGTAAAGGGGAAAGATAGAGGCAGATAAAGGCTCCAACATGCGACTGGTGCGCTTCGCGCTCAAGGGGCGGACGGGGTATGGGATTCTCAAAGGAGAGCAAGTTTTTCCTCTGAATGACTCCCCTTTCCGCGGCCTCACGGAAACCAGAGAAGTGCTGGCCCTGGGTGAGGTGACCCTGCTGGCCCCCTGCGAGCCCAGCAAAATCATCGCCCTGGGCTTGAACTACCGGGATCACGCCGCGGAGTTCGGCCGCCAGGTGCCTGACGAGCCCTTGATATTTATGAAACCCTCCACCGCGGTCATCGGTCCGGACGCGGAGATCATCTATCCCCGGATGTCCCGGCGGGTGGACTACGAGGCGGAACTGGGCGTGGTCCTGGCCCAAACGGCCCGCCGGGTCCCGGAAGCGGCGGCCCTGGATTACATCCTGGGCTACACCTGTTTCAATGACGTCACGGCCCGGGATCTGCAAAAAAAAGACGGCCTTTTCACCCGGGCCAAGGGCTTTGACACCTTCGCGGCTCTGGGCCCCTGGATTGAAACCGACATCAGTGATCCCGACAACCTGATGGTGGAGGCTTTGGTCAATGATGAACCGCGGCAGCGGTCCAGCACCGATAACATGGTTTTTGGGGTGCGCCGCTTGATTGCTTTCATCTCCCAGGTGATGACGCTTCTGCCCGGTGATGTCATCGCCACCGGCACTCCCGCCGGTGTGGGGCCCCTGCGCCCCGGAGATGTGGTGGAAATCCGGGTGGAAGGGATCGGCACCTTGCGCAACCGAGTCGTGGCTGAGGAAGGACTTGAACTATGAGTTTTTTTCAACCGGCAGCGCGTTTGAATTTGATTCCGCCGTACCTTTTCAAGGACATCGACGAGAAAAAAGAGCAGGTGCGGGCCCGGGGCGTGGACATCATCGACCTGGGAGTCGGGGACCCCGATATTCCCACCCCGAATTTTATCGTGGCGCGCATGAAAGAGGCGGTGGAGGATGCCAGCACGCACCGCTACCCCTTGTATTCCGGTATGAACGCCTTTCGGGAGGCGGTGGCCCGCTGGTACAAACGGCGCTTTGAGGTCGATCTGGACCCGGAAACCGAGGTGCTCACCCTCATCGGCTGTAAGGAAGGCATCGCTCACTTGCCATTGGGAGCGAACGACCCGGAAGATGTCAACCTCATCACCACGCCGGCCTACCCGGTCTACCGCATGGGCACCCTGTTTGCCGGAGCCAGCCCTTACATGGTGCCGCTGCGGCGGGAAAACAATTTTCTGCCGGTTTTCAACGACATTCCTCCCGTCGACGCCCGGGACGCCAAGTTGTTCTTTTTCAATTATCCCAACAATCCCACCGCAGCCGTGGCCGATCTGGATTTTTTCCAGCAAATGCTGGAGTTTTGTCAGGAATACCACATCGTACCGGTGCACGACGCCTCCTACACCGAGATGGCCTTTGACGGTTATAATCCTCCCAGCTTTCTCCAATTGCCGGGGGCCAAAGACATGGCCATCGAGTTTCATTCCCTTTCCAAGACCTACAACATGACCGGCTGGCGCCTGGGCTTTGTCGTGGGTAATCGAGAGGTTCTGGCCGCGCTGGGCAAAATTAAAAGCAATATCGACTCCGGGGTTTTCAATGCCGTCCAGATGGCGGGCATAACGGCTCTGGATTCGGACCAGAGCTGCGTGGCCGAAAGTTGCCGCGTCTACCAGGAGCGCCGGGATATTCTGGTGCACGGCCTTAAAAAATTGGGCTATGAAGTAGACACCCCCAAGGCCACCTTCTATGTCTGGCTGCCCGTTCCCCAGGGCTTCGACTCCATCGGTTTCGCGGCCCATGTGCTGGAGCAAGCCGGGATCGTTGTTGTTCCCGGCGTTGGCTTTGGGGAGCCTGGGGAGGGCTATGTCCGTCTGGCCCTCACCGTGCCCCAAGAGCGCCTGGAAGAAGTCTTGGCCCGACTGGCGAAGTTGTGATAAGAAAATGATAAAGGAGATTTGGGGTACCGATCTGGAGCCCCTTCTCCCCTTGGCGAAAAATATGCCCCTGGGACCCGCAGCCATTACAGCCTTGAAACCGGTGGTGGCCTATGTGGGGCTGGGGGCCAATCTCGGAGACCCCCGGCTGCAACTGCAGGAAGCCTTGGCCCGCTTGGCTGCCACCGAGGAGATTGAAATAACCAAGGTCTCTTCCTTTTATTTGAATCCGCCCTTGGGGCCGCCGGATCAGCCCTGGTATGTCAACGCCGTGGCCCAACTCCGCACCCGGCTTACCTCCGAGGAACTCCTCCGGGTGTTGCACCGGGTGGAGCGGGACATGGGCCGGTTCCGGCAGGAGCGTTGGGGGCCCCGGCTCATTGACCTTGATCTTTTACTCTATGATGGCGAAATGCTGGCGGGGCCGGACCTGAAACTGCCGCACCCGGAAATGCATCGCCGCTCCTTTGTGATGGTGCCCCTGGCGGAAATCGCGCCCCAGGCCTGGCATCCGGCCCTGAACCGAAGCGCCGCGGAACTCTTGGCGGAGTTGGACCCCCGGGACCGGGAAGCTTTGCAAAAAATGGCCCACCCGGATTGACGCCCCGGGAGCCTGAAATTAACGGTACTGGTAAAATTGTTTTCTGACCAGAAGCTCCTGAAAACCTGTGAAATTGACGCCCTCTTACGCGGCCGGGACCTGAGCACATGATTTGGCGTTTAATTCTGGGCTTGATACTGGGATATGTGGTCTACCGCGTGGTGCGCAAGTTCAAAGAAATGTTCACCCTGTCGGGGCCGAGCCAGCAATCCCCCAAAGTGCCCCAGCCGGACATCCTGGTTCAGGACCCGGTTTGCGGCACCTTCATCCCCCGGCAGGAGGCTTTGAAATTCACCAAAGACGGTCAGGATTATTTTTTCTGCTCGGAAGGCTGTTTGAAACGCTTCCAACGGGGAGGAGGCGTTAAATTTGTCCAAGAATGAGAGGTCTGTATGAAATTTTTTATTGATACCGCCAATCTTAAAGAAATTAGCGATGCCCACAGCCTGGGCCTGGTGGACGGGGTGACCACCAACCCGAGTTTATCGGCCAAGGAAGGGGTCAACGATCCGGTAGATTTCCGGGGCCATATACTGGAGATTTGTAAAATCGTGCCGGGCCCGGTGAGTGCGGAGGTGGTGGCCACGGAAACCGACGCCATGGTGACCGAAGCCCGGGAATTGGCCAGCATTCATGATCAGGTGGTGGTGAAGATTCCCATGACCCACGACGGCCTCAAGGCCACCCGGATTCTGTCGGCAGAAGGCATCCGGGTAAATGTCACTCTGGTATTCCAGGCTATTCAAGCCCTGTTGGCGGCCAAGGCCGGCGCGGCTTACGTCAGTCCCTTTATCGGGCGCCTGGACGACGTCAACCATCGGGGCATGGAAATTGTCGAACAGATCATGACCATTTTTGAAAATTATGGCTATGACACGGAGGTCATTGTAGCCAGTATCCGTCACCCCCTGCACGTGCTCGAGGCGGCTCTGGCCGGCGGCGATATTGCCACGGTGCCGTATGGCGTGTTGATGCAACTCCTGAAGCACCCCCTCACTGACGTGGGCTTGGCCAAATTTTTGGAGGACTGGCGGCGCAGCCGCAAGTAAGTGAATGGCCACCGAGTGGACATCTTATAAAAATCTGCCGAACCTGCTCACCCTAACTCGGATTTTAGCCATTCCGGTGGTGATGTTGCTGTTAAGCTTCCCGAGTCCCTGGGCCAGTTTTTTGGGAGCCCTGTGCTTTTCCGTGGCCGGGGCCACCGATATTCTGGACGGCTTTCTGGCCCGGCGCCAGCGCTCCGTGACCCCCTTCGGCAAGTTCATGGACCCTCTGGCTGATAAGCTTCTGGTCTCGGCCGCGCTGATCATGCTCATTCCTCTGGGTCGGGTGCCCGCCTGGATGGTGTTCGTCATTATCGGCCGGGAGCTGATGGTCACCGGGCTGCGGGGCTTGGCCGCGGTGGAGGGCATCATCCTGGCTGCCGACCGCTGGGGCAAAACCAAAACCATTTTGCAGATGGTGGCCATTACCGCGCTGATTTTGCATTACCCCTATCAGGCCTTTGACTTCCAGCGGTTGGGCATGGCCCTCCTCTGGGTGGCCCTGATCGTCACGGTGACTTCGGGAGTGGGATACTTCATGGCTTTTTTCCGGCGCACCTTGCCCTCGGAAAAAGCTTGAAAATTTTTTTGAATTAAGAGATATTTTACTATTAACCTTCGGAGGATGAGATTTGGCCAGACACCTTTCCGCCATGAAACGGGCCCGCCAGAATAAAAAGCGCCAGGCCCGCAATCGAGCCCGAAAAACCCGGGTCAAAAACCTGGTGCGGGACGTGCGCCAGGCCGTGGCCCAAAAAAATGTGGAAGAAGCTGAAGCTGCGCTGCAAAAGGCTACTCCCATCATCGCCCATGTAGCCGCCAAAGGGACGCTCCATTGGCGCACCGCGGCCCGGAAAATATCCCGCCTGAACAGACAGGTCAACGCCCTCAAGGCCGCTCAGTAATTCCTCAGGGGAGAGGCGCTTTGTCCCTCCCCTTCTTTGATTCCCGTTTTAGGTTCAGCCACCCTTCAAAGCGAGCCGACAGGATACTTCCGTCTAGTCCTCCCCGAACAAAGAGACCACCTCAAAGCGGTTCACGTCCACCAAACCCAGGTCGGTAAGCTTTAACGCGGGAATCACTTCCAAGGACAAAAAGGACAGGGTCATAAAGGGATCGGCCAGGGTGCCCCCCAAAGACCGGTAAGCCTCCCTAAGGCGACCGTGAGCCTGGGCCACCTCCTCTAAAGGCTTGGGGCTCAGAAGCCCGGCCACCGGCAGGGGCAAATCAGCTAGCACCCGGCCCTCGGCCACCACCGCCAACCCTCCTCCCAGCTCCACCAGGTGGCTGGCCGCGGCCAGCATATCCTGCTCCTTGGCTCCCACTATCACCAGATTGTGGGAATCATGGGCCACGGTTGAGGCCAGCGCCCCTTTTTGCAGACCGAAACCCTGCACCAAACCCAGGCCGACGCGGCCACTTTGATGGTGGCGCTCCACCACGGCCAGTTTCAGAAGATCCCGGTCCACATCCGTCCCCAGCCGGCCGTCCCGGACCGGGGCCGGCAGGACGAGCTTGTCGGTCAGCAGCTGCCCGGGAATAAGACCGATGACCTTGACCACCTCACCAGTCACCGGGGGCGAAAAGACCTCGGGCTCCAGAGGCCCCACCTGCAAGGGTGCAAAGGGGGCGGGGTAATCGGGTAGTTCCACTTCCGGAAGGAGGTGTCCGTTTTCTGCCACCAATCGACCCTCTTTCCACACCTTTTCCACCCGAAACTCCTGGAGGTCCTGCACGAGCACCAAATCCGCCACCAGCCCCGGGGCCATGGCCCCCCGCTCCTTGACCCCGAAATAAGCAGCCGGGTTTAGGGTAACCATGGCGAGGGCGGATAAGGGGTCCAGACCCAGGGACACGGCTTGCCGGAGCAGGCGATCCAGGTGACCCCGCTCCACCAGATCTTCCGGATGGCAATCATCCGTTACCAGGAGGGAGCGCCCCAGAGTGGCAGGGGTCACCGCAGGCAGCAGGTCCGCCAGGTTTCGAGCCAGGCTGCCTTCCCGAATCATCAGGGTAAAACCCAGACGCAGTTTTTCCTGGGCTTCGGCCAACGCGGTGCACTCGTGATCGGAGCCGATGCCCGCCAGACGATAGGCATTCAAGGCCTTGCCGGAAAGGAGGGGGGCGTGCCCGTCTATGGGACCCCGAGGATAGAGGGCAATTTTTTCCAGAACCTGGGTGTCACCGGCCACCGTGCCGGGAAAGTTCATGACTTCCGCCAACCCCAGGACTCGTGGGTGACTGCGATAGGGTGATAAATCCGCCGCTTCCAAGCGTGCCCCGGAAGTGCCCAGAGGAGAGGCCGGCACACAGGAGGGCAGCATGAAAAAAATATCCAGGGGCAATCCCTGGCTGGCCGCGAGAAGATAATCCAGGCCCCGGGTGCCCCAAACATTGGCGATTTCATGTGGGTCAGCCACCACCGCGGTGGTCCCCAGGGGCACCAGCGCCCGAGCCAATTCCCGGGGAGTAAGCATACTGCTTTCCAGATGCAAGTGGCCGTCCATGAAACCGGGAAGGACGTAACGGCCGGGCACCTCTACCCTGGGGCCGGGGTAGTCGCCCAGACCCACGACGATTCCGTCATATATGGCGATGTCCTGCCTGAGCCATTCTCCGGTATATACGTTACCCACCAGACCGCCGCCGATGACCAGGTCCGCCTCGATTTCTCCCCGGGCGGCCCGGAGTCGCCTTTGAAGCCGCTCCAGATCAAACTTGCTCATGGCAAAAGATAATCCCTTGATAATTTCGGTGTGAATATGGAAGGGAGTTTAGCGGAAATTACCCCAGGGGGCAATGAACAGACAAGGACAATCGGTCGTTGAGGAGGTATGCACCGCGCCTTGGGCAGACGATTTGAGTATCCTGCAATTATGACTGAACCCGGGCTACTAGAGGGAAAACCCACCTTAGTCTGGGTTGTTCTGATTGGGGAAACCTTACGCCTGCTCTGCCTTTAAGCGAGACAACTCTAAAGCCATCTTCACCTCGGTAGGATGCAAGCCCAAACGCTGGGCAATTTCGGCTGAGGAAAAACCCTGGCTGTACAAATCTTCCACTTGCAGCCTCAAGGACCCGCTGCCGCTCTTGGGAACAGTCGGGCTACGGAAGCCCGGGGCCGTACTGCGACCGGAGGGATCAGGCTTGTTCACCGAAAAAGCTTTTTCCTCCAAAAGGCCCAATGATTCTGCTAAAGCAATGCGCTTGGCATCCAGGGTGGCTAATTGGTCAGCCAAAAACTCCACATGACTGGCGGCTGACTTCTCATCCTCCTGGGTGTTATGGATCAATTTGCTCATCGAGCGGATTTTCATCAGGAAGAAAATCAGCAGGCAAATAAGAATAATTTCCAAGCCCACCTGAGCCAAGACCCAGTATTCCAGGTTATTAAGAATCACAATTTCCTCCGCCGCTAAACTACAATATCGATGGCACGTTTTTCTGCCTGGGTGTCCTCGTCTTCCTCTGGAGGCCGGTCCGGGACAGCTTTCTTGCGGGGTTGATTCCCGGGACCCTGCCCCTGCCCGTTTTTATCGGTAATCTTTTTGCTGACAATATCCTGTTTGGTAGCCGCTATGGGAGTTACGTTTCCCTGGGAATCAATGGTGTCCATGTCCCCTCCTTTTAACGCACAATAAGAACACTGCGGCTTATCTGCACCGCGGGATCAATCTCGGTTCCTACCTGCCGTTTCAACCGGTCCACAGCTTGAGCCTGAATGGTGGCTTCCGGTTCACCCGATTGCAGAAGTTCATAGACCATTTTTCGAAAGGTCGGTTTATTGACATCGCGCTGGAGATTATTTTGCGGCGCCGTCAAAGTAAAGGTGACAAGTATTCGTTCCATCCAGACTTGGGAACCGTTGCTCTGGAGACGATAAAACGGATCCAAAGCAAGCTTATGCTCCTGCATGGGGGGGTGGCCCTCGGGCAGATCTCCCGATGAATGCTCCTGGACTGCCAGGTCCTTTGCCGGTGAAGCAGCATTCCCTTTCAGGGGAAAACCCATCACAGAACCCAGGAAAAAAATGCACAAAATTAAAACATGATTGAGCCAGCGCATAATTCTATACCTTTCCCCCTTAATCCTCTTTAAGCTGAAAATACTCCCGCAACCGGCTTCTCAGCCGGATCATGGCCTGGGTGTGCAGCTGAGAAATGCGCGACTCGGTGTAGCCCATAATTTGACCAATTTCTTTCATGGTCAATTCTTCGTAGTAATAAAGGGAAATTAATAATTTTTCCTTGTCAGGCAGAGCATCGATGGCCTTGACCATAATGTCCTGGAGTTCGGAAAAATGGAGGGCCAGAAAAGGATCGCGGACATTGTCATCCAGCATGATCTCCGGAAGGTCGTTTTCCGGCACCTCGGGGCCAGTGCGCATGACCTTCCAGACACCTTCGAGTTCCACCAGGGAGACAGTTTTGGTTTCATCCAGAAGTTGATAGAATTCATCCAGGTCGAGACCGAGGGCATCACAAATCTCTTCCGGTTCCGCGGGGCGGCCCAGGTTCTTTTCCAGTTCAGCATAGGTCCGTTCCAAGACATGGGATTTTTTGCGTACCGACCGGGGAATCCAGTCCAAGCTCCGCAATTCATCCAAGATGGCTCCTTTAATGCGGAATTCGGCGTAGGTCTTGAAGCTGATATTCTTGCCGGGATCGAACTTGTGAATAGCATCGATAAGGCCTATGATGCCGCTGCTGATGAGGTCATCCAAAGAAATGTGGGCCGGCAGGCGTAAGGCGAGGCGACTGGCGATATATTTTATCAGAGGCGCGTATTTCACCACCATCTGTTCCTGCCAGGCTGAATCCACTATGGGCGGCCATTGCTCTTGAACCGAGGTTAATTGAGCTTGTGCCAGAGCTTGCTTTTTCATAGTTCCCACTCCCCTGACCCCTAAAACTGATACTGTAAAAGGCGACGCCAAAAGAACTTAATATTGCTTCCCATTTCGGTGGGAGCCGACATATTCAAGAGCCTTTTGGCCAAGCCGTGGAAAGATCGGCTGACCTTGGCCTGGGGGAAAAGAATCAATGCCGGCTGCTGTTTCAACACTGCTTTGGGAATGGCCTCGTCATGTGGAATAACCCCCAGGAATTCCAAAGAAATACCTTTTCCCAAAAACCTTTCGGTCACCCTGAGCATCGTGCGATATACCATCTCGCCATCTTGAAGTTTGGTCAGGCCGTTAACCAATAGTTTGTAGTGACTTTCCCCGTATTGGCCCGCCAGAACTTTTATGAGGGCATAAGCGTCGGTAATGGAAGTCGGTTCATTGTTGGCCACCACGATTCGTTCCTGCGCGGCAACATTAAAAAACAAAACATTACGGGAAATGCCCGCCCCGGTGTCGATCAAGACAACGTCGATGCTCTCCGAATATTCATCCAATTCGCTGAGGAGAAATAATTTCTGATGCTTGTCCAGATCGGCCAATTCCGGAATGCCGGAGGAGGCCGGCAGAATTTTGATACCTTCAGGGCCTTCCACCATAACCTCGGAAAGATTTCGGTCCAGGGACAACAGGTCGTGGATGGTAAAGCGCGGGCTCAATCCCAAAAGAATGTCCAGATTGGCCAGACCGAGATCGGCATCAATGAGCAGGACTTTCTGTCCCCTTTTGGCCAAAGCCAGCCCCAGGTTGACGACAACATTGGATTTGCCGACGCCGCCCTTCCCCGAAGTCACGGCAATGACCCGAAGACGGGGAGCAGTCATAGAGTCAAGGGCAGGGCCTGCAGGCATCAAATCAGGGAATTCTTTCAAGACTGAGCGGTTCATGCCTTCTCACCTAAAATTCCGGGTAAATAATGGGGTCCCAGCAAAAGTCCGGCCAGGCGCTGGCTGGTAGCCGGTTCAAGGTCTTCGGGTATCCTTTGCCCTGTAGTCAGGTAAGAAAGGGGGACCCCGTGGGTACCAAGCTGGTTAAATACACCAACGATATCTTTGCTTTCGTCCAGTTTGGTCACAATGCAGGAAGCCAGGGGCAGCGCCTTGAACCCCTGGAAGGCATCGGCGAGATTATCCTCCCTGGTGGTGCCACTTACTACGAGATGATGTTCCAGTCCCGATAAGCCGCCAAAAAGTTGGGCCAACTCCTTGGGGAGACCCGGGTCGCAAGGATTGCGACCGGGAGTATCGATCAGGATCAAATCCAGGTCAGCCATCTTTTTCAAGGCTTCAGCCAATTCGCTCCGAGTCTGGGCCGCCACAAAGGGTAAGTCGCTGATGCGAGCGTAGGAGGCCAGTTGCTCCTGACCACCCAGGCGGATGTTGTCCAGGGAAATCAACCCTACTTGGAGTTGGCGCACGAACGCGGCGTGTATAGCCAATTTGGCAATGGTGGTGGTTTTGCCTACACCGGTGGAGCCCAGGAAGGTCCACCTATAAGGGCCCAGGGCACCAAATTCCCAGGGATCCTGCACCTCGATTTCCTGCACCAACTGCCCCAGAGCCCATTCTTGGAGGTTTTTTAAGGACTTACTTTTCCCATTGGTGAGAGAAGTTCGAACCCCCTCAAGCCAGCGATGAATAATCCGGTCATTGATCCCCACCCGCACCAGGTACTGAAACAGATGATTCAAATCCCCGTAGGAAGCAAGCCAGGAGGGGGGACCCTGGGTTCCCAACCATTGCCTGAGAATGCTTTTCATCTCCTGCAGTTCTTCTCTAAGCTGCAAAAAAGGCACACCCGGGTTGACGATGTCTTGCGGCCAAGCCTTAAATACCGTGGGCGCATCCAGGGCCGCGGCTCTATCCACGGCCGCAGTAATCTCCACGCTGCGGCGCCGAGCCCAAACCGACTCCGAGCTGGGCAAAAAGCGGGATTGGGTGGATAAAATGACCGCCTCCGGCCCCAGTTCCTTTCTTACCTGGGCCAGGGCCTCTTGGGGATCACGAGCCACATAGGTTTTAAGTTTCATGGCCTAAACTCACTACTCCCAGGGATTGGATTTGGGCGTCGGTCACCAGCTCATGAGGCGACAAGACCCAGAGAGCGGGGAAATGGCGCTCTACCAGGCGACGCAAATGACGCCGGACTGCAGGGGAACACACCACCGCGGGTTGAAGGTTTTGAGCCAGGGAGTTATCCACCGCCTCCTTGAGGGCCTGAATGATTTCCTCTGCAGTTTCAGGGGGCATGGCCAGGTAAACGCCGTATTCGGTTTTTTGCAGACTGTCCTTAATGAGATCCTCAACAAAGGGATCCAGGGAATAAACCAAGATCTTGTGATCCGGGGTTTCCAGGTTCTTGCTCAGGGCCCGTCCCAGGCGCTGGCGCACGTATTCTGTTAAAATGTCCGGGTCCTTGGTGTAGGCCCCATAGTCCGCCAGGGTTTCCATTACCGTGAGCAAATCCCGAATGGAAACCCGCTCCCGCACCAGATTCTGGAGGACCTTCTGAATAATCCCCAAAGAGAGCGTACCGGGAACCAGTTCTTCCACGACCTTGGGATTGGTCCTGGACAGGCGATCCAGAAGTTTTTGTATGTCCTGGCGGCCGAGGAGTTCATCACAGTGAAGCCGAATGATCTCGGAAAGGTGGGTGGCTATGACACTGGCCAGATTCACTACCGTGTAGCCCAGATGTTGGGCTTCCTCTTTCCTGGAATTGGGTATCCACAAGGCCGGCAGGTTGAAAGTGGGCTCCCGGGTGGGAATGCCTTCGATCTGCCTCAGGGCTTCCCCCGAATGCAGAGCCAGAGAATAACCCACCATCATATCCCCCTGAGCAACCTCCACTCCTTTAATAAGAATGCCATAGCCACCGGGTTTCAGTTGCAGGTTGTCCCGGATATGAATGGGAGGAATAACTATCCCCATGTCCTGAGCAAATTGACGGCGGAGAGCCCGGATGCGTTCCAGGAGTTCCCCGTCCTGTTCCTCGTCAACCAAAGGTATGAGCCCGTACCCCACCTCCAGTTCCAGAAGATCCAGGGAAGGTAAATTTTCCATAGGATCGACTTCGCGAGACCGGGGGGGAACTTCCCGGGCCTTGGCCTCTTCCTGGAGATCCTTTTGCCGGGCCCTGTGGGCCACATAGGCCAGTCCTCCGGTGAGAAACGAGAGGGCGATAAAAGGGAGGTGGGGCAAACCCGGCACCAAGCCCACCAAGAAAATGATGGCCGCGGCCACAGAGACCGCCTGGGGTTTCAAGATGAACTGCGCGGCGTATTCTTCCCCCAGACTGGCCTCGGACGCGGCCTTACTGACCACCAAGCCGGCGGCGGTGGAAACAAACAGAGCCGGGATCTGGGTCACCAGCCCCTCACCGATGGTAAGCAGGGTGAAGTTCTGGGCGGCATCTTTCAGGGAGAGGCCGTGTTGCAGGACGCCAATAATGAGCCCTCCCACAATGTTGATGGCCATGATCAAGATTCCCGCCACCGCTTCGCCCCGCACGAACTTGCTGGCGCCGTCCATGGCTCCGTAGAACTCACTTTCCCGGGCCAAATTGATCCGGCGCTTGCGGGCTTCATGATCATCGATATACCCGGCGTTCAGGTCGGCATCGATGCTCATCTGCTTCCCCGGCATGGCATCCAGGGTAAAGCGGGCGGCTACTTCAGCGATGCGGGTAGAACCTTTGATGATGACAATGAAATTGATGATGACCAGGATGATGAAGATGATGGCCCCCACCACATAATTGCCGCCCACCACAAAGCTACCGAAGGAATGAATCACCCGGCCGGCAGCTCCCAACCCTTCCCAACCATGAAGCAGGATGAGGCGGGTGGAGGCCACACCCAGGGACAGGCGGAAAATCGTGGTGACCAACAGCAGGGAGGGGAAGATGAAGAACTCGATAGGTTTGATGGTGTATAAGGAGAGTAGGAGGACCATCAGGGAAAAAGTGAGGTTGAAACTCAACAGAAGGTCCAGAAACAGGCTCGGCAGCGGGAAAATCATTACCAGGAGGGTCATGATGACCCCTAAGGCCACACAGAGCTCCCCTTTATGAATGCCAAAACCCTGCCAAAATGGGGTGGTGGCGTGTGGGGCCACTGCGTTCATCGAGCCCCTCCGGAAGCAGCCTTCAGGCTGTAGATGTAAGCCAGAACCTCAGCCACCGCCCGGTAAAGGGAGGTAGGAACAGTTTCGCCCACATCTACCAACTGAAAGAGGTTTCGAGCCAATTCCCGGTTTTCCACCCGGGGGACACCGGCGTCATGGGCCAAGGCAATAATTTTCAGAGCCACAAAGCCCCGACCTTTGGCCACTACTTGGGGCGCAATCATGGTGTCGCTGTCATAGCGCAGAGCCACGGCCAGGCGGGTCGGGTTGGTGACGACTACATCAGCTTCGGGCACTCCCGCCATCATCCGCCGGGAGGCGAGCTGCCGCATAAGGGTTTTGAGGCGGGCCTTCATGCGGGGGTCGCCCTCCACCTGGCGCATTTCATCCTTTACCTCCTGCTTGGTCATGCGCAGGTTTTTCTCAAAGCGATAGCGTTGATAAAAATAATCCAGAACGCCCAAGACCAGGAGCAGAAGAACCACCCGCCAGGAAATCCCAAAGGCGGCGGATTTGAGATGGTCCAAGAGCTGACCGGTATCTTGCCGTACCAAAGGCAGAAAACTCATGAGGTGGCTTTTAAAAAAGTAGTAAACTACCAGACCTATACAGCAGACTTTGGCCAGAGACTTGGCCAATTCCACCACAGAGTTGCCTGAGAACAGCCGTTTGAGGCCTTCGAAGAACTGGAGACGGCTCAGGTCCAGGGTTAGACGTTCCGTGGAGAAAATCCAACCACCCTGCAGATAATTGGCTAAAATGGCTACCACCACCAGGAAAAGCCAGATGGGCGCCAGCAGGTAGCCGAAGGTCAAGCCGAATTTCAAAAAGAGAACCGGCAGGTTAGCGGAAGTAACCACACCCACGTGCAAATCCGCCAGCCAGGAACGCAGCATTTCGGCGCTTTGATTTCCCATAGTGGCGTTCCAGGCGGTCAGGACCAACAAACCGGTGATGAGGACCAGGGAAGCGGACAGATCCCGGCTGCGGGCTACCTGGCCTTTTTCCCGAGCTTCGGACCGTCGCTTGGGAGTCGGTTGCTCGGTGCGGTCTTGATAGGAATCCTCAGCCATGACTTAGATCTTCCAGGCGCTTAAAATCTGCGTTAAAGACAATTCGAGAGAGACAAAATGGTCCACCAGAACCGGCCCCGTTATCATTAAGGTAACGGAGAGGAAAAAAAGACCCACAGCAATGGTAAGCGGGAAGCCTACGATCATTACCTGGATCTGGGGCACCGCCCGAGCCACCAGGCCCAGAGACACCTGGGTCAGGAACAACAGGGCCAGGACCGGCGCCAGCAGCTGCAAAGCCAGGGAATACATAAGGCGGCCCAAACCGGGAATATAGGCGAAAAGGCTGCCGGGCAGCGAAATACCGGCCTCCAGGGGCACTTCCTGAAAGCTTTGGGCCAACAGCCTCAAAAGAACATGGTGGCCGTTCACAACCAAAAAAAGCAGGGTGGCGAAAATCACCAGCAATTCGGCCAGGAAGGTGTTCCGGGCCTGGGTTTGGGGATCAATGAGGGTTGCCATGCCAAATCCCATCTGGATAGCCACCAGATTCCCCGCCATCTGAATTCCAGCGAACAAGAAGCGAAACACCAGCCCAAATCCCAGACCGATGAGAAACTCCCGCATCACCAGGAGAACTCCACCAGTCCAGCTGGCGGGAAAGGGAGGCAACGAAGACGACACCACGGGGGTAAGAACCAAAGACAAACCCAGGATCGAGAACAGTCGAACCTGTATAGGGATCAGACGGCTGTCCCAGGGAGGGCAGAATATTAACAGACAACTGGTCCGCAAGGTTACCAGCAGGAAATTCTGCCACAGGATGATGAGTTCATTCATGACCAATCGTCACCGGGTGTAATTCGGCAAATTGGTTAAAATCTCCAGGGTAAAGCCCGTTAACTGATTCATGATCCAGGGTAAAAGAAACAAAAGGCCCACCAAAATGCTCAGAATTTTAGGGACAAAGGTGAGAGTCATCTCCTGGATTTGCGTGGCCGCCTGGAGAACGCTCACCAGCACTCCCACGATGAGGCCGATGCCCAAAATCGGCAAGGACACCAACAAGGTTATTTTGATGGCTTTCTGGGCCAGTTCGACTACCAGTTCCGGAGTCATAGTGCGTATCTTCCCATTAACAGTCTCTAATGAAAGCTCCTGACCAGGGAACCCACGAGAAGGTTCCAACCGTCTACCAGAACAAACAGGAGAACCTTAAATACCAGCGAAATCATGACCGGGGGCAGCATCATCATCCCCATGGAGAGAAGCACCGAAGCCACCACCAGATCAATAATGAGAAAGGGGAGATATAACAGAAAACCGATCTCAAAAGCGGTGCGCAGCTCGCTGATCATAAACGCGGGCACCACTGCGGCCACCGGGGTTTCTTGAATATTTTTCGGCCGGGAGGCATGCATAATGGAAAGAAACAGGGCCAGATCTTTCTCCCGGGTTTGCTTGACCATAAAGTTCTTTAAAGGCTCCAGACCCCGATTGATAGCTTCCTTTCCGGTGAGTTCCTGGTCCACGTACGGCTGTACCGCCTCAGCCTGAATCGTTTGCCACACCGGGGCCATGATAAAAAAAGTGAGAAACAGCGAGAGGGCAATCAGAACCTGGTTGGGCGGCATCTGTTGGGTCCCCAGGGCATGGCGCAAAAAAGAAAAAACCACTACCAGGCGGGTGAAAGAGGTGACCATGATGATCAGGGCGGGGGCCAGGGACAGCAGGGTAAGCAAAAGCAGCAGGGTTAGAGAGGTACTCAGGCGCTCGGGGGCCAGGGCCTGATCCAGACCCCAGGGAGCTGCCGCGTGGGCCGTAGTTGCCGCTCCCAGGCTGAAGAGAAAGACAAACGCCTTTAAAGCACATTTCTTGCGGTTCACCAAAGGGCTCCTCCCCAACCCTCTCATGGTTGACTGGGTGGAGGTGGTTCGGACTGGATCGAGGTTTTACCTTCTTCCAGAGGAATGACGCTCAAGTTACTGGCGGAACTGGCCAGCAAAAAGGTTTCCCGGCCGACGGCCACCAGGATCAAGGCCTGCTTGGGGGCCAGATAATGAGTGGCCAAAACCTGGATGAGGGCCGGATGACGTCGATATTTAGGAGCCAAGCGCTTCCACAGGGCCAGGACCAAGAGCAAAGCCCCCACCATGGCGCTCAAAATAATCAGAATTTTCAGCAGATACTGCCAAAAAGGGAAATCCGGTGCAGTCAGAGGCTGAAGGGATTCAGGTCCCTTGGTGGCCACTGCCAGGGAGATGCCTGTCAACCAATTCCCCAACCAGAGCATGCCGTTCTCACCCCAACTGCTTGATGCGCTCCAGGGGACTCAAGATGTCCGTGAGGCGAATACCGAATTTCTCATTCACCACCACCACTTCCCCCCGAGCAATGAGCTTTTGGTTCACCAGGATTTCCAGGGGCTCGCCCGCCAACTTGTTGAGTTCGATTACCGAACCCTGACCCAACTGCAGAAGATCATTGATAATCATGCGGGTTCGACCCAACTCGGCGGTTATTTCCAGGGGCACATCCAGGAGAAGCTCCAGGTTGGCCGGCCTGTCCATCTGTGGCTTGGGAGCCGACTCCAAGGGCTCGAATTCTGTCTCCGTCCCCGGAGTCTCCGTCCCCGGAGTATCAGTTGCTTGGGGTTCGGTTTCCTCCCCCAGAGGTTTCTCCCAATCAAAATCCTCAACTGTTTGGGTGTTGTTCACTGTAGCCATACCTTGATTGCCCTCCGGCTTAATATTTCCTTAGGTTGAGGGATACACCATCTTCTGGATCTTGAAGCCCTTGGCATTGTGAATCTGCCCGGCGTGGCCCGTGAATTTGGGCACACCCTCCACCTTTCCCCAAAGGGGGTCGTTTACCTTCTTGTTGAACATGATGATGTCTCCCTCCGAGAGGTCCAGTAATTCCTGGGCCCGCATCTTGGTGGAAGCCAGTTCCACCACAACTTCCACCTCCATATCCCGAACCTGTTCCTGGATGCTGGAAATCCAGCGATTATCCTGTTCCAGTTGTTCGCTCTGAAACCCGGAGTAGAGTTTGCCCTTGATGGGTTCGATACTGGCGTAAGGAAGGCAGATAAAGATGAATCCATCCGCCTGCTCCATCTCCACCTGGAATTTACTAATCACCATGATGTCATTGGGGGTGGCGACACCCACGAACATGGGGTTGATCTCCACCCGTATCAGGTTCATCTTCACGGGGTGCACCGGGGCCCAGGCCTTTTCCAAATCCTGGAAAGCCATAAGCACCACTTTCTGGATAATGCGCCGCTCGATGCTGGTAAAATCCCGCCCTTCGATTTTGAAACGGCTTCTGGCGGTGCCCCCGAGGAAACACTCCACCAGGGCGAAAACCAGTTTGCTATCCACCACCATGAGACTTTGGCCCCGAAGGGGGTCCATCTTGTAGATGTTAAAACTGCTGGGCAGAGGCAACGACCTGAGAAACTCGCCAAACTTCAGCATCTGAACGAAGTTGGTTTGTATATCCACCGTGCGGCGCAGGATCATGGAAAGAGAAATGCGAAAAGCCCGGGCAAAGTGTTCGTTGATCACCTCCATGGTGGGCATCCGACCCCGGATGATACGCTCCTGGGAAGTGAAGTCATAGTTCACGATGCCAGCCTCAAGGGCTGCCTGGTCGGGCTTCACATCGATGTCACCTTCAACCAGTCCCTTGAGCAGGGCGTCTACTTCTTCCTGAGATAGAACCTTGGACATGGGGTTTCCTATTGCGCCACAAACTCGGTGAAAAAGACGTTGCTTACTTTTTTGCCGGCGGGGAGCGCAGCCACCTTTTTCTTAATTTCCTCTTTTAACTGCTGCTTACCTTCGAGGGAGGAGATCTCCAAGTACGTTTTGCTGCTCAAAAGTAAAATGAGCGCGTCCCGGATGTTGGGCGTAAATTTTTCCAGTTCTTTGGCGTTGCCTTCCCCGTCTACCTCCAATTCGACCTTTAACTTCAGGTATCGTCGGCTTTCTTTGTCAGCCAGGTTGACCAGAAACGGCTCCAGGGGCATGGAGACCCGATCGTGCACGGAACTCTGGCTCGCCTGGGCTTCCTGGCCGGGGTCGTCCGTCATCAAGACATAGGCGACCAGGCCCCCCCCGATTAACAGCAAACCGAGGAAGCCCATGATTAGAACTTTTTTTATACTCAGCTTGGACTTAGCTTTGGCCGGCGGGGTGGGGGTTTCGGTCTCTTGAGCTTTATCCTTGGCCATATCAACTCCGGATCTGGATTTAGCCTGGCAAGAAGCAATGATTGTGCCAGGCCAGGCGGAATCTTGATCTTCCTGTTATTCCTCTGTTTTATAGCCGAGTTCCTCCCGGCCCAGCCCAGAGTATGGGTTTTAGCCGTCAAAGTTCATCCCTTTTGTCAATTTATTGACAGACCCTTTGCCGGGGAATGATGTTGCCATGCCGGGCAACCTGTGTTAAAAGAAAGTCAATTAATTTGATAGGATAGGGGTAAAAAAACTATGCCCCGCCCCGGGGTGGCGGATTCCTACCGGCGGCAGGCTCAGGCCGAGGGTTATGTGTCCCGCGCGGTCTACAAGCTGAAAGCCATGGACGAAAAATACCGGCTTTTTCGCCCGGGACAGCGGGTGCTGGATTTAGGGTGCAGTCCCGGATCCTGGCTCCAGTACATCGTTTCCCGGGTCGGCTCCGAGGGCCTGGTCCTGGGAGTGGACCTGGCCGCCCCCCAGGTCCCCCTGGTTCATCCCCTATACTTTCTGGCCGGAGATGTCTTAAGTCTAGACTTCGAAGCCATCCGGGCTCAAAGTCCTTACTTTAATGTGATCGTCAGTGATTTGGCACCCAAGACCAGCGGCATCAAAGGGGTGGACCAGGAACGTTCTCTGGAACTGGCCCAACGGGCCTGGGACGCGGCTCAGGAACTCCTGGCCCCTGGGGGACATTTTCTGGTAAAAATCTTTGAAGGGCCGGACATCGGGAGCCTGGCGGCCCAACTGAAAAAAGCCTTCCGCCGGTTCCACCGGGTCAAACCGGCGGGCTCCCGCGCCGCCAGCAAGGAATATTATCTGCTCGGCTTGGGCCAACAGACCGGAAAAAGTCGGCCGGGCACCGGTTCGAAAAGCGCCGCGAGTTGATATAGTCCAGGTGTGAAGGAGGATGCAGCCACCATGTCGGGTCATTCCAAATGGAGCACTATCAAGCGCAAAAAAGGCGCGGTCGACGCCAAACGGGGAAAAATTTTCAGCCGTTTGGCCAAGGAGATTACGGTATCCGCCCGTTTGGGGGGAGGCGACCCGAATGGCAATCCCCGGCTTCGGGCCGCCGTCGCCGCGGCCAAACAGGAAAATATGCCCAAGGATAATATCCAGCGGGCCATCAATAAAGGGACCGGGGAGGGCGGCGGGTCCAACCTGGAAGAGGTGATCTACGAAGGCTATGGCCCCGAAGGGGTGGCCATCATGGTGGACTCCCTCACCGATAACAAGAACCGCACCGTGGCCGATCTGCGCCATCTGTTCACCAAGTACGGCGGCAGCATGGGGGAGCCGGGGTGTGTCTCCTGGATGTTTGATAAAAAAGGGGTCATCGTCTTCGATCAGGACGCGGTGCAGGAGGATGAACTCTTCGAAGCCGCCCTGGAAAGCGGCGCCGAGGATCTGCAGACCACGGAGAGCCAATTTGAGGTGCTCACCGACCCGATTGCCTTCGTGGAAGTCAAAGAGGAATTGGAATCCCGGGGTTTCGAACCCACCCTGGCGGAGTTGCAGCTCCGCCCCAAAACCACGGTGCCCGTTGATGAGGAAAACCGGGCCCAAACCATATTGCGCCTGGTGGAATCACTGGAAGACCACGACGACGTGAATAACGTTTTTGCCAATTTCGACATTCCGGACCGCATCCTCGAGGACTTGCTGTGATCCAGGTGGTTCTGGGGGTGGACCCGGGTTCCCGGCACACCGGTTTCGGGGTGATCCAGGGGGAAGAGGGCCGCATCAATCATCTGGCCCACGGCCAGATCGCGGCCAAGAGCTCCGCGCCCCTGGAATTTCGTCTGCGTCAAATTTATGACGGCCTGGCTGAGCTTCTGTATCAGCACCGGCCCCACTGCCTGGCCCTGGAGGAAATTTTCTTGGCCCATAACGTGCGCACTGCGTTTATTCTGGGACAGGTGCGCGGGATAGTCCTGTTGGCCGCGGCCCAAGCCGAGGTACCCGTCCACCTGTACCCGCCCCTGGTGGTCAAAAAGGCGGTGGTGGGCTACGGACAGGCCAGCAAGGTCCAGGTGAAAATGATGGTGGAAAATCTCCTGGGCCTCAGCGTGGCCGGCCACCATGCCGCCGATGCCCTGGCGGTGGGGGTCTGCCATTATTTCCACAGCCGCCTGGGTGCCGCCTGATGATCGGCTTTCTGGAAGGCGAAATCCTCGACAAAAGCCCGGGCCAGGTGCTGGTCAGGGTGGGCGGCGTGGGCTACCAGGTTTATATTTCCCTCCAGACCTTTTACAAGCTTCCTGAGCCTCCGGGGACGGTGGCTTTGCGCATCCACACCCGGATTCAGGATGACGCGCTGGAGCTCTTCGGCTTTGCTGACCGGGATGAAAAGGAAGTTTTCCTGCAACTCCTCACCATTCCCCGGATCGGGCCGCGCATGGCCCTGAACATCCTAAGCGGCATTTCTCCCGATGAATTACGGGAGGCCCTGGCTTTAAGCGACGTCAAGCGCCTGGCCAGCATTCCCGGGGTGGGTCGCAAGTCCGCGGAGCGCATCACCCTGGAGTTGAGAGACCGGCTGGCCGCCGGCCCTCCGGCCCGTCGGGCCGGACCCCGGGACCGGGAGCGCCAGGACGCCTTGTCGGCTTTACTGAACTTGGGCTACTCCAAAAACCTGGCGGAAAAGGCCCTGGACAAAGCCCAGGCCGAAGGCGCCCCTGCCCTGGAAGACCTCCTGCGCCAGAGTTTGAAGTATTTGGCTAAGTAAGGTTGTTTTGGGGGGAGGGCCATGGACGTAGGGGCGGGGTAACCCCGCCCCTACCTGCTCCCCTCAAGCTCCCCTCCGAACCTCATTTCCCGGGAGCACAGGCTTCCAGCCTGTGGGGCGGGCTGGAGCCTGTGATACCGGCAAGAAATAGCTGAAAAGGGACACACAGGGAAACACAGGCGAGACGCCTGTGCTCCCGGATTACGGGGGAGGTGACCAGTGTCCGCTGACCTCTGGCCCCCTCCCCCAATCAATGCCTGACTATGAACCACTGGGCCAAGATCATCATCGGGGACAGTCGGAAAATGGCCGAGGTGGCGGCCGGGGC
>CAZLRL010000006.1:21503-21748 GCA_964561645.1 uncultured Desulfobacterales bacterium | reverse complement strand
GGGGCATAGAGGGACGTTTCGGGATGGTGCCCGGGGTCTTGACGGATTTGCCTGATTCTTTGGCAATAACGGGTCAACGCCCCTCGTGCCTGAATTGTCACGGAGTTATTCATAAGTCCTCGTTTCACAAGTTTAAAATAATTATTCCTGCCTATTGGCTTTGAGTGCCCAAGAGTCCCTTTGGTCGAATAAACAGCACCAACAGCAGCACCACAAACGCTATCACATCTTTATAGGCGCTGCTC